>JAFBAD010000088.1 GCA_019247975.1 Acidimicrobiia bacterium | reverse complement strand
GGGTCCGCTGATCACGACCGAAGGTCGGGCCTGGTCGCAGGACGGCCGCCTGCTCGCCAGCGGCGCGAGCCAGCTCCTCTCCACCCCCGTCCCGCCCGCGTGATCCGCGTGTGAAGGACGTCAGCGGAGCTCGGGGATGACCTTGGTGGCGAGCAGCTCCATGCTCTCGTGGCCCGGGTAGTCCGAGCACCAGGGCACGAAGCCACGGCATCCGAGGTCGATGTAGGTCCGCAGCCGCTCGGCCACCTGCTCGGGCGTACCGACGAGGTTGCCCGCGCTCCACGACTCGAACGGCTCGCCGAAGAACGACCGGGTGGTGGTACCGATCTCCGCCTCGGTCTCGCGGATGAACACCTCGGGTGACCACGTGAGCGTGATGTCGTCGCGGTCGCGGCCCACGTCGTCGCAGTGGCCATACAGCACGTCGCGCTTGTGCGCGAACTCATCGGGCTTGCCGCCGAAGTTCGCGTGGGTCGCGTGCTTCGCGACGACGCGCAACGTCTTGCGCTCGCCGCCACCACCGATCCAGATCGGCGGGTGGGGATCCTGCAGCGGCTTCGGGTCGCACTGCGCCCCGCGCACCGAGAAGTGCGTGCCCTCGTAGGTGGCGTCGGCTTCGGTCCACATGCGCTTCACGATCTCGACGCAGTCCTCGAGCATCGCGATGCGGGTGCCGGCCGACGGGAACTCGTAGCCGTACGCCTTGTACTCGCCCTCGTACCAACCGGCGCCGATGCCCCAGTCGAGTCGGCCGCCGCTGATCACGTCGACGGTCGAGGTGATCTTGGCCAGCAGCGACGGGTTGCGGTAGCTCGTGCAGCCGACCATCTGACCGAGGCGGATGCGGCTCGTCCGCTGGCTGATCGCAGCGATCGTCGTCCAGCACTCGAACACCGCCTCGTGGGCCGGCACCGGCACGTTGTGGACGTGGTCGTAGACCCACACGTTGTCGTAGCCGAGCTCCTCGGCCCGGACCGCGGTGTCGACCGCCCGCTGCCACTTGGCCTGCGGGTCTTCGATCGAGGCAAGCTCCATCTTCCAGCCCTGGGGCACGAACACGCCGAAGCTCAGATCGCTCATGGCGGCAGCGTATGGGTACCGTCGGCCGGGCATGACGGAGTGGAACCTGGGGGATCTCTTCGAGCTTGTCGTCGACGCGGTTCCCGACCGGGAGGCCGTCGTCGAGGGTGGGCGGCCCACGACCTTCGGCCAGCTCGACGAGCGGGTGAACCGCGCCGCGGCGCGGCTGTCCGCGCTGGGTCTCACCCGTGGCGACCACATGGGCGTGCTCCTGCGCAACCGCTGCTCGCACCTCGAGCTGCTGCTCGCCGCGTTCAAGCTTGGGGTGACGCCGTTCAACGTGCACGACCGGTACACGACCGAGGAGCTGCGCGGCCTCTTCGACCACGCGCGGCCGGCGCTCGTCGTGCACGAACCGGATCTGGCGGACCGCCTCGACGGCGCGGTCGACGACCACGTGCAGACGATGCCGGTAGACGCGGCCTACGACGAGGCGGTCGCCACCGGCCCGGCTCCCCGACCGTCGGTCGAGCGCGACGGCGACGACCGCTACGTCCTCTACACGGGCGGCACGACGGGCTGCCCCCGCGGCGTGGTGTGGCGCCACGGCGACCTGTTCGTCGGCGCGCTCGGCACGGTCGGCGGCGACGAGCCACCACCGGCCACGGCAGGCGAGGTGGCCGACCGGGCCCGGGTGAACCGCCTGCGGCTCCTGCCCGCGTCGCCGTTGAACCACGGTGCCGCGCAGTGGAGCTCGCTCGCCGCGCTCCTCGGCGGGGGCACCGTCGTCCTCGAGTGGCCGTTCCAGCCGGCGCAGCTCTGGTCGACGATCGAGCGCGACGCGGTGACGACGCTCGTCATCGTGGGCGACGCCTTCGCCCGCCCGCTGGCCGACGCGCTCGCGGCGGAGCCGGACCGCTGGGACCTGAGCGGTCTGCTCTCGATCGTGTCGGGCGGCGCGCTGCTCTCGGCCGGCGTGCGCCAGGAGCTGCTCGCGCTGCTGCCGTGGATCGCGGTCGTCGACGGCTACGGCGCGTCGGAGACCGGCGGCGTGGGCCACAGCGTCGCGTGGCCCGGCCAGCCCGATCCCGGTACCTCCCGCTTCCACGTCGGTCCGCTCACCGCGGTGCTCGACGAGGGGGGCGCGCCGGTGCCGCCCGGGTCGGGGAGGGTCGGCTTCGTCGCCCATAGCGGCGCGGTGCCGGTCGGCTACCACGGCGACGACGCGGCGACCGCCCGCAGCTTCCCGGTGATCGACGGCGTCCGCTGGGCCCTGCCCGGCGACCTGGCCACCGTCGAAGCCGACGGCACGATGCACCTGCTCGGCCGGGGCGCGAGCTCGATCAACAGCGGCGGGGAGAAGGTGTCGCCCGACGAGGTCGAGTCGGTGCTGAAGTCGCACCCCGACGTCTTCGACGCCGTCGTCCTCGGCGTCGCCGACGACCGCTGGGGCGAGCGGGTGGTGGCGGTCGTGCAGCCCCGCTCGGGGGCCACGCCGGAGCCCGACGCGCTCGCCGCGCACTGCCGCACCGAGCTGGCCGACTTCAAGGTCCCGCGCCAGGTCGTGCTGGTCGACGCGGTCGAGCGGCTGCAGACCGGCAAGGCCGACATCGGCTGGGCCCGGGCGGTCGTCGACCGGCACGCGGATCGCAGCCCGTCGGGGTCCTCTGGCTACCGTTCGCCCTGATGGAGTTCAACCTCGCCCTGGTCAACGACGCCGTCGCCTCCGCCTACCCGGATCGCGAAGCCATCGTCTGGGGAGCGAAGCGGTTCACCTACCGGGACCTCGCCCGGCGGACGAACCAGCTCGCGAACGCGCTGAGCGAGCGCGGCCTCGGCGTCCACCGCGAGCGGTCCGAGCTCGGCGGCCACGAGTCGGGCCAGGACCAGCTCGCGCTCTACCTCTACAACGGCAACGAGTACCTCGAGGGCATGCTCGGTGCGTTCAAGGCGCGCGTAGCACCGTTCAACGTCAACTACCGGTACGTCGCCGACGAGCTGCGCTACCTGCTGAACGACGCCGGCGCGCGCGGCATCGTCTACCACTCCTGCTTCGCTCCGACGCTGGCCGAGGTGCTGCCCGACCTCCCCCAGCTCGAGGTGCTCGTCCAGGTGGCCGACGAGTCGAACGAGCCGCTGCTCGACGGCGCAGTCGACTACGAGGAGCTGCTCGCCGCGACCTCCGACGAGCGGTCGCTCGACGACGTCTCCCCGGACGACCTGTACATCCTCTACACCGGCGGCACGACCGGCATGCCGAAGGGCGTGCTCTGGCGTCAGCACGACATCTTCGTGGCCGCGATGGGCGGACGGCCCTTCGGCGGCGGTGACGTCTACGAGTCCTACGAGGCGATCGCCGAGAACGCCGGTCGCGGCGGGTTGAAGGTGGTCGCGCTGCCTCCGCTGATGCACGGCGCGGCGCAGTGGTCGACGTTCACCAGCTTCACCGGCGGCGGCACGATCGTCATGCCCGAGGCGACCCGCCACCTCGACCCGGCCCAGGTGTGGAAGGCGGTCGAGACCGAAGGCGTGATGACGATGCAGGTGGTCGGCGACGCGTTCGCCCGGCCCCTGATCGAGGAGCTCGAGCGCGGCGACTACGACACGTCGAGCCTGATCATGCTGGTGAACGGCGGCGCCGCCATGAACCCGTCGCTCAAGGAGCGCTTCCTCGAGCAGGTGCCGAACGCCGGCGTGCTCGACGCGGTCGGCGCGTCCGAGACCGGCGCGCAGATGGGTCACGTCTCCTCGAAGGGCCAGGCCTCCACCGGCCACTTCACCCCCGGCCCGGGGACGGTCGTCGTCAGCGAGGATCTCACCCAGCTGCTCGAGCCCGGGCACGAGGGCACGGGCTGGCTGGCGCAGAAGGGCTTCGTGCCGCTCGGCTACCTCGGCGATGCGGAGAAGACCGCCCGCACGTTCCCGGTGATCGACGGCGTGCGCTACTCCGTCCCGGGCGACCGTGCCGTGTGGCAGGCCGACGGGATCATCGACCTGCTGGGCCGCGACTCGGTCACGATCAACTCGGGCGGCGAGAAGATCTTCGCCGAGGAGGTCGAGCAGGCGATCGCCCGCCACCGCGAGGTCGCGGACGTCGTCGTCTGCGGACGGCCCAGTGAGCGTTGGGGCAACGAGGTCGTCGCCCTGGTGAAGCTGCGCCCGGGGTCCGACGTGACCGAGCAGGACCTGCTCGACGAGGCCGGCCGCCACCTCGCCCGGTACAAGCTGCCGAAGTCGATGCTGTTCCTCGACGAGGTGGTCCGCTCCCCCGCCGGCAAGGCCGACTACCGCTGGGCCAAGGCGACCGTGCTCGAGCGCCTCGGCGAGGGCTGACCTACCGGGGCGTCTGGCCGCCCGACGTCGCTACGGCGACCACGATGACGACCACCATGAGGGCGAGCTCCGCCCAGACCACGATCTGGACGACGAGCCCGGCCGTGTCGCCGCTGTAGCGGCCGCCCGACCACTTGATCTGACGGCGGCCCTTCCCGGCCAGCAGCAGGCTCGAGATCAGGAAGTACAGCCCGATGCACGGCACCACCTGGCCGAGCGCCAGGTGCCACAGCGACCGCTTGATGAGCGGGTGCATCCCGTGGCTCACCGGCCGCCGTCCGCTCGGCGCTCCCGGGTACGGCATGGGTGCCCCGGGCATCGGCGCGCCGGGCATCGGTGCGGCCATCGGCAGCGGCGCACCCGCGGGCAGGGGTGGCGCGGGTGGCAGCGCGGCCGGCGCCGACGACCGCTCGGCCACCGCGGCCTGCGCCATCGCGTCCGCGACCTCCCGCTGGTTGAACGCGAAGCGCACCCGCTTCACGTCGTCGTCGCTCAGCTCGGAACCAGCGCCGACCTCGGACAACCCGACCGATGCGCAGGCGTCGAGCACGTCGATGGTGCGCACCCCCAGCTCGTCGGCCAGCTCGAAGACCTGCATCGCCTCCCTTCGGCGGGACCGCCCGGGAACTGAGCGCGACCGCCCTAGGGTGCAGCGATGGCCCTCCCCCAGGGTGAGGAGAAGGTGCGCGCGGTGCGCTCGATGTTCGACACCATCGCGCCCCGCTACGACCTCGTGAACCGATTGATGACGTTCCGCATGGACGTCGGCTGGCGGCGCACGACCGTGGCCCACCTCGACCTGCCGGCTGGTTCCCGGGTGCTCGATCTCGCCTGCGGCACCGGCGACCTGTGCCGCGAGCTGGTGGCGTCGGACCTCCGCGCGATCGGCGTCGACCTCTCGTTCGGCATGCTCGCCGCCGCCCGCACCGATGTGCCGCTCGTCCACGGCGACGTGCTCCGCCTCCCGGTACCCGACGGCTCGGTCGACGGTGCGACGTGCGGCTTCGCACTGCGCAACCTCGTCGACCTCGGCGCGTTCTTCGCCGAGCTCGCCCGGGTCGTGCGGCCGGGCGGGCGCATCGCGCTGCTCGAGGTGGCCGAGCCACCCAACCCGCTCCTGCGGTGGGGCCACGGCGTCTACTTCGGCGGGGTAGTGCCCCGCATCGGCGCGCTGCTGTCCGACGGCGCGGCGTACCGCTACCTCCCGAAGTCGGTCGCCTACCTGCCGGAACCGGACCGCATGCTGAAGATGCTCGACGAGGCCGGCTTCACCCGCCCCCGGCGCGACCTCCTCAGCACCGGCATCGCGCAGCTGCTGACCGGCACCCGTGGTTGACCTGCGGGCCACCACCCGCCGCCTCGACCGCGACGTCGACCTCCTCGCGGTCGCCGGGCGATCGGGGCAGCTCGTCGTCCGGGACGGGATCGGCCTGGCCGGTCGGGGCGAGGCGGCCCGGTTCCCGGCCCCGGGTGCGCTCGACGCCCTGGCCGCGATCGAGGTCGACGACGAGGTCGGTCGGGCCGGTTGCGGCGCGGTCGCCTTCGGCGCGCTGCCCTTCCTCCCCGACGCCGCGGCCGAGCTGATCGTCCCGGCCACCGTCGTCGGACGGGCCGAAGACGGCACCCGCTGGGTCACCTCGATCGGTCCGGCCGGCGCGCCGCCCGAGCCGCCCGAGCTTCCCGACGCGGAAGCGCCCTCGACCGTCGAGCCGTCGACGTTCTCGGTGCGCCCCGGGCGGCCGCCCGACGAGTGGACCGACGCGGTCGCGCGCGCGACCAAGCGGATCCGCGACGGCGAGCTCGACAAGGTCGTGCTCGCCCGAGAGGTGTTGGTCGACGCGGATGCGCCGTTCGACGTCGCGACGATCATCACCCGATTGCGCACCGCCTACCCCGACTGCTTCCTCACGAGCATCGACGGCTTCGTCGGGGCCAGCCCGGAGCTGCTCGTCAGCCGCCAGGGCGACGTCGTGCGGGCCCACCCCATGGCCGGCACCACCGCGCGCCGTGGTGACCCGCAGGCCGACGCGCGCGCCGCGAGCGCGCTCTTCGCGTCGCCGACCTACCGGCACGAGCACCAGGTCACGATCGACGTCGTGCACGACACGCTGCTGCCATTCTGCTCGTACATCGACTACGAGCCCGAGCCGTCGGTCGTCGCGCTGGCCAACGTGCAGCACCTCGCCACCCGGGTCGAGGGACGGCTCTCGCACCCGCCCGCCTCGGTGCTCGATCTGGTGGGGGCACTGCACCCCACTCCGGCGGTGTGCGGTCGCCCGCGCGCCGAGGCGCTCGCGGTGATCGCCGAGCTCGAGGGGTTCGACCGCGCCCGCTACGGCGGGACGGTGGGCTGGGTCGATGCAGCGGGCAACGGCACCTGGGCGGTGGCCATCCGCTGCGCGCAGATCGACGGCGCCTCGGCTCGCGTCTTCGCCGGCAACGGCATCGTCGGTGACTCCGATCCCGACACCGAGCTGGCCGAGACGAGGGCCAAGCTCCAAGCCATGCTGACGGCCCTCATCCGGCCGTGAGAACCGTTTTGGTCGGTGGATCGGTCGCTCTGGCGACAGATCCACGTACCAAAAGGTCCTAAGGAAGGCGGCCGAGGGCTTCGGCGACGGCGGCGTGGAGCTCGTCGTGGACCTCCACGTTCGACGTGCGGTCGGTGCGCACGTGGACGAGCTCGGGGCCGGGGCGGCCGAGCGCCGCGGTGACCGCCTCGCCGACGTCCGTCGCGAGCTTCGGTCGCGTGACCCGCAACCGGTGGGCCTCCCCGAGCGCGCCGATGTCGACGCCATGGGGCGTGCCGAGGACCTGCTCGAAGCGCTCGGACGGCAGCAGGTCGTGCTGCGGCAGGAACGAGAAGATGCCGCCGCCGTCGTTGTCGACCACGACGATGGTGAGCTCGGCCGGGCGGCGCACGAGGCCGACCAGCGCGCCCGAGTCGTGCAGGAACGCGAGGTCGCCGACCAGCGCGACGGTCGGCCCGGCCGCCGACAGCGCGACACCGACCGCGGTCGACAGCACGCCGTCGATGCCGTTGGCGCCACGGTTCGCCTCGACCCACACGCCGCTCCGCGGCGCGCCGTACCACTCGATGTCGCGGATCGGCATGGACGACGCAACGACGAGGCGGGCGTGGTCGGGCAGCGCGGCCAGCACCGAGCGGGCGACGCCCGGTTCGGTCGGCTCGGGGTGCAGTGCGAGCACGTCGTCGAACGCCTGCTGCGCAGCGGCCTCAGCCTGCTGCCAGCCGTCGAGCCAGGTCGGGTCGGCCGGGGTCACGCCCGCGATGAGCGGATCCCACCACTCGCTCGGCTGACCGACGACGATGCGGTCGAGGCGGCGGTCGGGGTCGATCCACGCGCCCTGCTCGTGGACGAGCACCTCGGTGGCGCCGCTGTCCGCGATCCAGGTGTTCAGGACCCGCGACGCGGGCGGCTCGCCCATGCGCAGCACCACCTCGGGCCCGAGCCGCTCCGCGGTGTCGCGGTGGCGGAGGATCGCGTCCGCGGCGGCGACGGTCGTGCCGGTCGGCGTGCGGCACCCCGAGCGGGGGTCGGCCAGAACGGGCCAACCGAGCGCCGCGGCCAACCGGTGGATGCGGTCGGCCGCACCGCAGCGCATGCCGGCCACGATCACCCCGGCGGCCCCGGACAGCTCCTGGATGCGGAACGCGTCGTCGCTGGTCGGCGGGGCCAGCCCGGGCGCGGTCATCGTCCACGGGCGACCCTCGGGCCAGCCGGGGCCGACGCCCCGGGCCGGCGGCCGCTCGCCGGCCGTGCCGACCAGCGGCTCCCGGAAGGCGAGGTTCAGGTGGACCGGCCCCGGCGGCACCCCGTTGGCGGCGGAGACGGCGCGGGCCCCGAGCGAGCGCCAGGCGCTGCGGGAGGCGAGGTCCGGCACGCCCGGTGCGACGAACCAGCGCACGGCCCGGCCGAAGAGGTGGGTCTGGTCGATCGTCTGGGGCGCGCCGACGTCCTGCAGCTCGGGCGGCCGGTCGGCCGTGACGACGAGCAGCGGCACGCGGGCGTGGTGCGCCTCGACCACCGCCGGGTGCAGCTCGACCGCCGCCGTCCCGCTGGTGGTGAGCACGACTGCGGGCGAGCCCCGCATCGACAGCCCGAGGGCCATGAACCCGGCCGAGCGCTCGTCGTGGTGCACGTGCACGCGCAGGCGGGGCTCGTCGGCCAGCGCGAGGGCCATCGGCGTCGACCGCGAGCCAGGGCACACCACGGCGTCGAGCACGCCGCCCCGCACCCACTCGTCGACGAGGGTGGCGCAGAAGGTCGCCGCCACATCGGCCGTGTCGCTCATCGACGTCGCAGGGTAGGGCGCCGCCGTGCGACGCTCGTGGACCGCGTCGACCGTGCGACGCTGTCGCGATGCCCGCGATCGTGCTGCTGCACGGGTTCACGCAGACCTCCGGATCGTGGCAGGCGATCGCCGACCGCCTCCGCGACCGCTACGACGTCCGCACCCCGGACCTCCCCGGCCACGGCACCGCGGGTGACGAGCGGTTCGGGCTGTGGGAGACCGCGGCGGTCGTGGCCGAGGGCAACGGCCCGGCGACCTACGTCGGCTACTCGATGGGCGGCCGGGTCGCGCTCCACGTCGCCATCGCCCATCCCGAGGTCGTCGAGCGGCTCGTGCTCGTGAGCGCCACCGCCGGGATCGACCACGACGAGGAGCGGGCCGCTCGGCGCCAGGCCGACGAGGAGCTCGCCGACCGCATCGAGGCGATCGGCGTCGACGCGTTCCTCGACGAGTGGCTCGCCCAGCCGCTCTTCACCGGCCTGCCGGCCGACGCCCCGGGCCTCGCCGAACGTCGGGCCAACACCGCGGCCGGGCTCGCCGCGAGCCTGCGGACGTCCGGCACCGGGATGATGGATCCGCCGCTGTGGGACCGCCTCGCCGCCATCGAGTCCCCGGTCCTGGTCGTCGCAGGCGAGCTCGACGGGAAGTTCCGCCGGCTCGGCGCCCAGCTGGTCCGCTCCATCGGCGACAACGCCGAGCTCGTGGTCGTCGCCGGCGCCGGCCACGCGGTCCCCTTCGAGGCACCCGAGCGCTTCACCGACGCGCTCGAGCGCTGGTTCGCGGTGACCGACGAGGAATCAGGCTGAGATGGCGAGGCCGATCGCGAACAGCACGCCGTAGACGAGCTGAACGCGACCGGTGGCGGCCAGCACCGGGATCAGCGCGGGACCACGGGCTCCGCTCAGCACCGCGGTGACCGGGCGCTGCGCGAACACGATCGCGATGAGCGCGAGCGCGCCGGCCGGCCGCCCGCCGATCCCGGCGATCAGCGGCACCGCGACGAACGCGCCGGCGAGCAGGACGACGTAGAAGATCCGGGTCGGTCGGTCGCCCATGCGCACCGCCAGCGTCCGCTTGCCGACCGCCGTGTCGCCGGGGATGTCGCGCAGGTTGTTCACCACGAGCAGCGCGGTGGCGAGGAAGCCGACCGGGATGGCGGCCGCGACCGCGAGACCCGAGATCGACTCGGTCTGGACGTACGCCGACCCGATGGTCGCCACCAGACCGAAGAAGGCGAACACGAACACCTCGCCCAGCCCCGCGTAGCCGTAGGGCCGGGGACCACCGGTGTAGAACCAGCCGGCCAGGATCGACGCCACTCCGACGATCAGCAGCTCGGGGCCGACCGCGAAGGTGAGCGCCAGACCCGCCAGCCCAGCCACGCCGAACGCGAGGAACGACGCCCGCTTGACGCTCGCCGGCGCCGCGAGGCCCTGGCCGACCAGCCGCACGGGCCCGACCCGGCGGGTGGCGTCGTCGGTGCCCCGCACCCCGTCGCTGTAGTCGTTGGCGTAGTTGGTCGCGACCTGGATGGCGAGCGCGACGACCAGCGCGCACGCGGCCCGCCACCAGATCAGGCCACCGGGCGTCTCACCGGCGGCGCAGGCCGTGCCCACCAGCACGGGCACGACCGCGGCCGGCAGGGTCCGGGGCCGCGCACCGGCGACCCAGATGTTCACGGGCGCTGTGTCTAGCTCAACCGCCGCCGCCGGCCGCCACCGGCTCGAACGAGACCGCTTCGGCTTCGGTGGCTTCGTCCCGGTGCCGCGCCGGCAGCCACAGGACGACACCGATCACCGCCACCAGGAGCACGCCCGCAGCCACCACCGACGACGTGTGGAGACCGTGCACGAAGGCATCCTTCGCGGCCTCGCTGATCTGCGCCGACAGCGGGCCGCTCGCCTTGGTGTGGGAGAAGGCGAGCGCCTCGCCCACGTTGTCCTTCGTGGCTGCGATCACGTGGCTCGACGCGTTCGGCAGCAGCTCGGTGACCCGGGCCCCGTAGCGGGACGACAGGATCGACCCGAGGATCGCCACGCCGAGCGCCCCGCCCATCTGGCGGGTCGTGTCGTTCATGGCCGAGCCGACACCGGCCTTGGCCCGGGGCAGCGAGCCCATGATCGAGTCGGTGGCCGGTGCCATCACGTTGGCCATGCCGACGCCGAGCAGCATGGTGATGACGATCACCTCCAGCGTGCTGCTGTCCACGTCGAACTGGGTGAAGAGCAACAACGAGAGGCCGACCACCGTCAGCCCGGTGGCCACCACCCGCTTGTTGCCGAAGCGGCGGACCAGGTTCGCCGACTGCGGGGCGAGCACCATCATCACCGCGGCCTGCGGCACGAGGACCGCGCCGGCCTTCACCGTCGAGTAGCCGAGCACCGACTGCAGGTACTGGGTCAGCAGGAAGATGGTGCCGAACAGCGCGAAGAACGTGAGCATGATCGCCGCGCTGGCCACGCTGAACCGTGGGTTGCGGAAGAACGTCAGGTCGAGCATCGGGTTCGGTGTCCGCCGCTCCCAGAGGAGGAACCCGACGAAGAGCGCCACGCCGGCCAATCCCGAGATGACGATCGACGTCGAGGTCCAGCCCTTGGTGGGCGCTTCGATGATCGCCCAGAGCAGAGCGGCCAGGGCGACGATCGACAGCCCGGCGCCGACGAAGTCGAGTCGCGGGGCGGACGGGTCGCGCGACTCCGGCACGAGGAAGTAGCCGCCGATGAGGCCGATGATCACGATCGGCAGGTTGACGAGGAAGATCGATCCCCACCAGAAGTGGGCCAGGAGCACGCCGCCCGAGATCGGGCCGAGGCCGATGCCGAGCGCGGACACACCGGCCCAGACGCCGATCGCCTTCCCCCGCTCCTGGTGGTCGGTGAAGGTGTTCGTGATCACCGACAGGGTCGACGGCATGATGAACGCCCCGCCGATGCCCATGAGCGAGCGGGTGGCGATCAGCGCGGTGGCGGAACCGGCGAAGGCGGAGGCCAGCGAACCGGTGCCGAAGACGATCAGGCCGAAGGTGAGGGCCCGGTAGCGGCCGAAGCGGTCACCGAGGCTGCCGGCGGTGAGCAGCAGCCCGGCGAAGACGATCGTGTAGGCGTCGACGATCCACTGCAGCTCGCTGGCCGAAGCGCCGAGGCCGCCCTTGCTGGCCGGCTTGGCCAGCGTCGGGATGGCGACGTTGAGGATCGTGTTGTCGAGCACGATCACGATGAGGCTGATGCAGAGGACCAGCAGCGTGTACCAACGCAACCGTTGGATCCGCTCCGGGTCCTGCTTCGCGGCGTACAGCAAGGTCGAGCCTTCCCAGGATCGGCGGAACGGCGAAGTTCCGAGTATGCGGGGTCAACCCCTGGGTCCCAACCCCTCATTCCCCCGGCCGGTGACCAGCACGAACGGCGCCGACAAGCGGCAGGTGCCGTCGGTCGCCTCGTTGGCCTCGTGCACCGCCTCGAGGACCGCGGACCGCAACTGATCGGCCGTCCCGTTGGTCTCGGCCCGCTGGAACAGGGCGATGAACGGCCCGGCCGCCTGCTCGAAGAAGGCCGCGGCCGCCGCCTCGGAGGGCAGCTGCCACCAGAACGGTCGGACGTCGGCCGTCGCCTCGATGCCGGCCGCCGCGAACCGGGCCACCGCGGTCGACGGGTCGCCCCAGTCGTCGGGCTTCGGAGCCGACGGGTTCGGGGGTGGCAGCAGCTCGGCGGCCCGCTCCCACAACCGGTCTGCCCAGCCCTCGTCGGCCCACGCGGTGATCCCCACCCGCCCGCGCGGCCGCAGCACCCGGGCCACCTCGGCCGCCGCGGCCTCGTGGTCGGGGGCGAAGATCAGGCCCATCGAGGAGACGACGACGTCGAAGCTCGCGTCCGGGAACGGGAGCGCCTCGGCGTTGCCCTCGCGCAGCTCGACGTCCACGCCCTCGGCTGCGCAGCGGGCCCGGGCCAGGTCGAGCTGCGCCGGGGTCAGGTCGACGCCGGTGACGGAGGCCCCGCCCCGAGCGGCCAGGATCGCGGCGTTCCCGTCGCCGACGGCCACGTCGAGCACGTCGTCGCCGGCGGTGATGGCCATCGCGGAGACCAGCTCCTCACTGATCGCCTGCAGGTGCTTCGCGACCGCGCTGTAGTCGCCGAGCGTCCACAGGCGCCGCTGCGCGTCGAGCGTCGCGTCCTCGGTCATGCGGTGGGAAGGGCGTAGTCCTCGAAGCGGCTGCGCAGATCCTTCTTCGAGAACTTGCCGACCGACGTCTTCGGGACCTCGTCGATGAAGACGACGTCGTCGGGCAGCCACCACTTCGCGACGCGGCCCTCGAGGTGGGCGAGCACCTCTTCCTTGGTGAGCGTCTCGCCGTCCTTCACGACCACGCAGGCCAGCGGCCGCTCCCCCCACTTCGGGTGCTTGATGCCGATCACCGCCGCCTCGGCCACCTTCGGGTGGCCCATGATCTCGTTCTCGAGCTCGACGGAGCTGATCCACTCGCCGCCCGACTTCACCACGTCCTTGGTCCGGTCGACGATGCGCATGTAGCCGTGCTCGTCGACGGTCGCGACGTCGCCGGTCTTGAGCCAGCCGTCGTCGGTGAACGACTGCGGCGAGCGATCGTCGTTGTAGTACTCGCGGGCGATCCACGGTCCCCGCACCTGGATCTCGCCGGACGTCTCGCCGTCGGCCGGCACGGGCGTCAGCTCGACCGGGTTCACGATGCGGGCGTCCACCCCGATCAGGGGCATGCCGATCGAGCTGCGGATGTCCGCCAGCTCCTCGGGTGATCGGGTGGCGAGCGACGACTTGATGTGGCCCACCGACGCGACCGGGCTGGTCTCGGTCATGCCCCACGCCTGCAGGATGGGCAGCCCGGTCTTCTGCCGGTACGCCTCCGACAGCGCACGCGGCACGGCGGATCCGCCGCACGGGATGGCGCGCAGGCTCGACGTGTCCCGGCCGTCGAGCTCGGGCAGCACGCCCATCCAGATGGTGGGCACGCCGGCCGCGACCGTGACGCGCTCCTCCTCGATGAGCGCGGCGATCGCCTTCGGCGAGAGGTCCGGTCCGGGCATCACGAGGCCGGCGCCGCACGCGACGGCCGCATGGGCGAGGCCCCAGGCGTTGGCGTGGAACATCGGCACGACCGGGAGGATGACGTCGCTCTCGCTGGCCCCGATGCTGTCCATCGTCATCACCGCGATGGTGTGCAGCCACGTCGAGCGGTGGCTGTAGACGACGCCCTTCGGGTTGCCCGTGGTGCCGCTCGTGTAGCACATCGACGCGGCCTGGTTCTCGTCCGCGACGGCGAACTCGACGGGCTCGGCCGAGGCGAGGAGCGTCTCGTAGTCGTGCAGCTCCTGGCCCGGCGCGGCAGCATCCGGCTGGTCGCCGGTCCCGTCGTCCATCACGACGACGTGGCGCACGGTCTTGAACGTCTCGAGCAGCGGCCAGATCAGCTTGACGAGCGAGCGGTCGACGAAGACGACCTCGTCCTCGGCGTGGTTGGCGATGTAGGTGAGCTGCTCGGGGAAGAGCCGGATGTTGAGCGTGTGAAGCACCCGGCCCGAGCATGGCGGGGCGAAGTACAGCTCGAGGTGGCGGGCGGTGTTCCAGCCGAACGTCGCGACCCGGCCGTCGGGCGAGATGCCGAGCGCATCGAGCACGCCGCCCAGCCGGCGGGTGCGCTCGGCCCAGGTGCCGTACGTCGTGCGCTCCCGTCCGCTCGCCGTCGCGGTGACGATCTCCTTCTCCGGGAACAGCCGCTCGGCGCGGTCGAAGAAGTGGGTGAGCGTCAGCGGCGTGTCCTGCATCAAGCCCAACAAGGCGGCCCCCTCGGCGACGACGGTCTCGAGGTCGGACCGTAGCCTCCGGGGCGTGCCCGCTCTCACCGCGCTCGACCTGCCGGGCGGGCCCCCCTTCGTCGACGCGCTGCAGCGGATCTGGGACCGCGGCGACGCCGCGTTCCCCGTCGACCGGCGGTTGCCGGCTGCGGCGCGGGCGCAGGTGCTCGCCGCGATGCGCCCTGCGACGGTCGTCTCCTCCGACGGCGAGGCGCCGTGGACCGGGAGTGAGGCCGAGCCGGTTGCGGCGGGTGACGCGCTGGTGATCGCGACGAGCGGATCGACCGGTGAACCGAAGGGGGTGGTGCTCACCCACGACGCACTCGCCGCCCACGCCCGCGCCGTGCACGAGCGGCTCGCCCTGGCTCCGTCCACCGATCGCTGGTTCGCCTGCTTGCCGCTGGTCCACATGGGCGGGCTGGGCGTGGTCGTGCGGGCGCTGGTCGGCGGCGTCGGACTCGACGTGGTCGGCGCCCTCGACCCGGCCGTCGTCGCCTCCGCGCCGGGCGAGCTCGGCTCCACCCTCACGTCGCTCGTGCCGACCGCGCTCGACCGGATCGACGCGTCGGGGTACCGCTGGATCGTGCTGGGCGGAGCGGCCGACCCGGCCGAGCGCGCCGCGAACGTCGTCCGCACCTACGGGCTGACCGAGTCCGGCGGCGGGGTCGTTTACGACGGCCGTCCGCTACCGGGGGTCGAGGTGCGCATCGCGGGCGGCGAGGTGCAGCTGCGGGGGCCGACGCTCCTGCGCGCCTACCGGGACGGGCGCGACCCGCGCACCGCCGACGGATGGCTGCCGACCGGCGACCTCGGCGAGCTCCGCGACGGAGCGCTCGTCGTCCACGGCCGGCGCGACGACATGATCGTGACCGGCGGCGAGAACGTGTGGCCCGCCGCGGTCGAGGCGGTGCTCGAACGCCTGCCGTCGGTGCGCGACGCGGCGGTCGTCGGCCGCCCCGACGACGAGTGGGGGCAGCGGGTCGTCGCGCTCGTCGTGCCCGCGGACCCGTCGTCGCCTCCGACCCTCGACGACCTCCGCGCCACGGTCCGGGCCGACCTCGGCGCGGCCGCCGCGCCGAAGGAGCTCGAGCTGGTCGACCACCTCCCGCGCACCGCCCTCGGCAAGCTCCGCCGCGACGACCTCCGCTGATCGAAGGCAATACCGGTCGGAATCCGACCGGTATTGCCTTCACTCGCGGTCAGCGGCCGTGGGCGATGTAGTCGTGGAGGACCTGGGTCTCGTTCTCGAGATCGCTGAGGCGGTTCTTGACGACGTCGCCGATGCTCACGATGCCGCCCAGGCGCTCGTCGTCGAGGACCGGCACGTGACGGATGCGGCGCTCGGTCATCAGGCCCATCAGCTGCTCGACGGTCGTCGCCGGGCCGCACGTCACGACGTCGCTCGTCATGATCGACGACGCCGGCTGGCCGAGCGCGCCCGCGCCCTGCCCCGCGAGCGCGCGCACGATGTCGCGCTCGGAGACGATCCCGTCGATCGCCGAGCCGTCACCGGACACGACGACCGCGCCGATGCGGTGCCGCGAGAGCACCGACGCAACCCGTTCGACGGTGACGTCGGGACTCACGGTCACGACGTCCGAGCCCTTCCCCACGAGGAGTCCGCTCACCTGCATGGTGTGCCTCCGTTTCGACTCGAGCTCCGGCGCTTCGCTTCTCCGCTCCGGCTTCGCCGATCCGGGTGTCACGGTAGTCCGCTGCTCCGCCTGGCGGCTGCGCAACGTCGGCACCCTGGGAGGCCGTCAGGTGACGGCGGCGCGGGCTCCTGCGACCATGGCGCCGCCGTCGACGACGAGGGTGTGCCCGCTGATCCACGAGACCAGGTCTGACGAGGAAGAGGGCGGCGTTGGCGATGTCCTGGGGTTCGCCGAGGCGGGCGAGCGGCATGCGCCGCGCGATCGCCTGCTCGTTGGCCTCCCAGAGGGCCCGGGCCATGTCCGTCTTCACGAGACCTGGTGCGATCGCGTTCACCCGGACGCCTGGGCCGAGCTCCGACGCCATCTGCTTGGTGAGGTGGATGAGCGCGGCCTTCGTCGTGTTGTAGATGCCGATCCCGGCCTCGACGCTGAACCCGCCGACCGACGAGATGTTGACGATCGCGCCGCCGCCATCCCGCATCGCCTGCTGCCACGCCTCCTGGGTCCAGACGTGGACGCCGCGCAGGTTCACCTGGAACGTCTTGTCCCAGCGGGGCAGGTCGATGTCGATGCCCGGTCCGTAGTACGGGTTGGTCGCCGCGTTGTTGACGAGGATGTCCAGGCCACCGAGCCGCTCGATCGTGGCCGCGACGCAGGCCGCCGCGGCGTCCGGATCACCGGCGTTGGCCGCGAAGACCTCGGTCTGCCCGTCGGGCAGCCCCGCGGCCACCTCCCGCAGCGCGTCCTCCTTGCGCGACGACAACATGACCCGGGCCCCGGCCCGTGCGTACGTCTCGGCGATGGCCCGACCGATGCCGCGTGACGCGCCGGTGACCAGCGCGACGCGTCCCTCCAGTGAGATGTCCATGGAGGCCGGAAGCTACAGGTCGGCTCCGCAGATCGGATCCCCGGAGGAGGTGAGCAGCTCGACGCGGCGCACGTCGCCGGGATCGATCTTGCCGAGCCCGTAGCCGCCGTAGCCCTGCTCCAGCTGCAGGCGCCCGAGGGCGACCGACCGGCCGGAGCGGAGCTCGAGGCGGACGTCGTAGGGGCGGTTCTCGGCCGGCGTCCAGCCCGGGACCGCGACGAGGATGCCGGCCGGCTTCTTCGTCAGCGTGACCTCGCCGACCACCTCACCGCCGCGGGTGCTGACCATCGTCGCCTGGCGGGTGTCGCCGCCGGGGCGGAGCAGCGCGGCGCCGACGAGCGCGACCACGAGGAGCGCAGCGGCCACCCCGAGACCGGCCAGCGCCAAGCGGCTGCGGCGCCGCCCGAGCGGTTGCGGCTGGTCTGCGAGCCGCGCGAGCACACGGTCCTCGAAGCCGCGGGGCGGCTCCTCCGGCGGCACGACCCGCACCAGCCGGTCGACGACCGTGCCGAGGGCACGCACCTCGTCGCGGCACGCGGTGCAGCTCGACAGGTGCGCCAACAGGACGGCCCGCTCCTCACCGGAGACGGTGTCGAGCGCGAGGTCGGCGGCCTGGGCCCGCACGTCGTCACAGGTCGGGCCGGTCATCGCTCGTCCCACTCGCTGACGGGCGACTGGTCCTCGAGGGCGGCCCGAACCCGCCGCATGCCGGTGCGGATGCGGGTCTTGGCCGTGCCGAGGGGGATGTTCTCGATCTCGCCGATCTCCTGCGCGGTGCGGCCGCCCAGCGCGGCCAGCAGCAACGCCCGCTTCTGCTCGTGCGGCACGTCGCGCAGCGCGTCGACGACGCGCCGGCGGTCGTCGTCGAGCATCGCGGCCGACGCGGGATCGGGGTCGCGAGCCGCCACCTGCGCGATGACCGCCTCGAGCTGGTCGGTCGGGCGGATCCGCTGGGCCCGGAGGTTGTCGATGGCCAGGTTCCGGGTGATCGCGAGGAGCCACGAGACGACCGATCCCCGACGGGCGTCGAAGCTGTCGCCGTGGCGCCAGGCCCGCATGAACGCCTCCTGGGCCACGTCGTCGGCCCGATCACGGTCACCCAGGACCGCATGGGCGACGCCGAACACACGAGCCTGGAACCTGCGCACGAACACGACCGCGGCGTCGCCATCCCCTGCGGCCATCGCGGCCAGCAGCGCGTCATCGGCGGCGTCGTGCATGCACCGGACCATACGGCCGAGCCCTCCGGATGGATGGCGCGTCCTTCGGCAATCCCTCCTCCGCCGGCGCTCGTAGGTCCCACCATGCGCCGAACCCTTGTCCCGCTCGCCTCGTTGGCCGTGGCGGCCGTGCTGCTCGTCGCCGGGTGCTCGTCCTCGGACTCGAGCTCGTCCGGATCCGGCTCGGGGCCCGCCAGCGGATCGTCCGCCAAGGTCGATCAGGCCGACATCGACGCGCTGGCGAAGCAGGCCGGCGTCAGCGGCAAGGTCAACGTCGAGGCGCAGCTCGAGGCGGCGCCGAAGAGCGGTTCGATCGAGACCGAGCTCGACGACTTCTACTTCGGTCCCGCGTTCATCAAGGCGAAGCCCGGTTCGACGGTGAAGGTCGAGCTGCACAACGAGGGCAGCGTGGCGCACACGTTCACCATCGACTCGGCCCACGTCGACGAGACCCTGAAGCCCGACGCGAAGATGACCGTCACGGTGAAGGTGCCGTCCTCCGGGTCGCTCCAGTACTACTGCCGCTTCCACCGCGCCCAGGGCATGCAGGGCGGGTTCGTCAGCGACAGCTCGAGCTGACCCGAAGCCGCTCCGGGCCGAGCTCGGAGCGCACCGTCTTGGTGACGATGTCGGCGAGGAGCCGACCGGCCGCCGGAGCGGTCTGGATGCCGGTGCCGCCCTGGCCGACCATCCAGCAGAAGCCCGGCACGGCGTCGTCCCAGCCGATGACCGGGTCGCGGTCGGGTGCGAACGTCCGCAGGCCGGCCCACGCGCGCGTCACGTGGCGCGCGCCGAGCGTCGTCGCCGCGTCCATCGCGTCGAGGGCCCGCGCCACGTCGATCTCCTCGGGTCGCGCGTCGCAGGGATCCGACGGCGTCTCGTCGGCCGGTGAGACGAGCATGAGCCCGCCGGACTCGGGCTTCGCGTAGAAGCCCGGACCGACCGTCGCCACCATCGGTCCCTCGGGTGGCACCGGCGGCACGGTCACGGTGCACGCGGTGCGCCGCATCGGCACCAGCCCGACCGGCGCCGCACCGGCCATCCGTGCCACCTCATCACCCCACGGGCCGGCCGCGTCGACCACGACCGCGCAGCCAACCGACCCGCGATCGGTCGTCACCGTCCACGTGTCGTCACCGACGCGCACCAGGCCGACGAGACCGGCGGAGCGGGCGATGACCGCGCCGGCCGCGCGTGCGCCCCGGACGAAGCCCTGGTGCAGCCCCGTCACGTCGATGTCCTGCGCGCCGGGTTCGAGGAACGCCGCTCCCACCGCCTCGGGCCGGAGGTACGGCGCGAGCGCGAGCGTGGCCGCCCGGTCGAGCCGTTCGACCTCGGCGAGCCGGCTCACCTCGTCGTGGAGCTCGTCGATCGTCGCCTCCTCCCCCGGCGGGGCGAACATGACGAACGGTCGCGCCGTGAGGACCGGGTGGTCGCACAGGCCGGCCGGCGGATCGGACAGGAAGGCGCGGCTTGCGACCGTGAGCCGCTGGTTGGCCGGGCCGCCGTAGTGCGCGAGGTAGATCGCCGCCGACCGACCGGTGGTGTGCAGCGCGAGCTGCGGCTCGCGCTCGATCAGCAGCACGTCACGACCGGCGACCGCGAGGAAGTAGGCCGCGGCCACGCCCGCGATCCCGCCCCCGACCACGACCACGTCCGTCCGCCCGGGCAGCGCTGCCATCACACTGCGACCTGCTTCGCAGATCGGCCGTCGGCATCGGGTTCTCGCATGGTGCTCGCTCCCCTGGCGCTTCGCAGCCTGACGATACGGCGGCGTCGGTACCGTGCAGGGGTGAACCGCCTCGCCCGTGAGACCAGCCCGTACCTCCGGCAGCACGCGGACAACCCGGTCGACTGGTACCCGTGGGGCGAGGACGCCTTCGCCGAGGCCCGCCGGCGCGACGTGCCGATCCTCCTGTCGGTCGGGTACTCGGCGTGCCACTGGTGCCACGTGATGGCTCACGAGTCGTTCGAGGACGCGGACACCGCGGCGGTGATGAACGAGCTGTTCGTGAACATCAAGGTCGATCGCGAGGAGCGTCCGGACGTCGACGCCGTCTACATGGAGGCGACCCAGGCGATGACCGGCACCGGCGGCTGGCCGATGACCGTGTTCATGACGCCCGACGGCGAGCCGTTCTTCTGCGGCACGTACTTCCCGGCGCAGGCGATGCCCGGCCGGCCGAGCTTCGTGCAGCTGTGCCGCGCGGTCGACGACGCGTGGCGGACCAAGCGTGACGAGCTCGCGCAGCAGTCGGCGCAGCTGGTCGACGCCATCCGGCGCGACCCGCTGGCCGGACGGGGCCGGCTCCGGCCGGGGCTGGCCGAGATCGATCGCGCCGTCGACCAGCTGCTCACCCAGCACGACGACCAGCGAGGAGGGTTCGGCGGCGCCCCGAAGTTCCCCGGCACGATGAGCCTCGACCTGCTGCTGCGGGCCCACGTGCGCACCGGGCGCGAGGACGCGCTGCGGGCGGTGGACACGTCGCTCGACGCGATGGCTGCGGGCGGCATCTACGACCACCTCGGCGGCGGCTTCGCCCGATACTCGGTCGACGCGGTGTGGCTCGTGCCGCACTTCGAGAAGATGCTGTACGACCAGGCGCTGCTCACTCGCGTGTACCTCCACGCGTGGCAGATCACCGGGGCCGACCGGCACCGGCAGGTGCTCGACGAGACCATCGGGTACGTGCTCCGCGACCTGCGCCACGAGCGCGGCGGGTTCTTCTCCGCCGAGGACGCGGACAGCGAGGGCGAGGAGGGGCGCTTCTACCTCTGGACCCCCGAGCAGTTCCGTGAGGTCCTCGGCGACCGCGCCGATGCGGCGGCCGCGTGGTGGGGTCTCGGCCCGAAGCCGAACTTCGAAGGCCGCACGATCCTCAACCGCATGCACGGGCGTGGCGAGCTGGCCCGCCCGCCCGAGATCGAAGCCGCCCGTCAGGAGCTGCTGGCCGCGCGCTCGACCCGGGTACGGCCCGGCCTCGACGACAAGGTGCTGACCGAGTGGAACGCGCTGATGATCGCGAGCGTGGCCGAGGCGGCGGCTGCGACCGGCAATGCGGACTGGATGGCCGCGGCGGAGCAGGCCGCCACCTTCCTCGTCGAGGAGCTGCGGCCCGACGGTCGCTGGCTGCGCTCGTGGCAGTCCGACGGTGGCGCGCGGCACCTCGCCTACGCGGCCGACCACGCCGCGCTGGTCGACGCGTTCACCCGGCTGGCCGAGGCATCCGGGCGCGCGCGCTGGATCGACGAGGCCCGCTCGACCGCGGACGCGCTGCTCGACCTCTTCCGCGACGACGACGGCTCGTTCATGACCACCGGGCGCGACGGCGAGGCGCTCGTCGCCCGGTCGAAGGACGTGATGGACAACGCCACGCCGGCCGCGAACACGACGGCGGCGGTCGCGCTGCTGCGGCTCGGCGCGCTCACCGGTGAGGCGCGCTACCAGCGCGCTGCGGAGGACGTGCTCGAGCTCCTCGGCGAGCTCGCCGGCAGCGTGCCGTCGGCCTTCGCCAACCTCCTCGCCGCGGCCGAGATGGACGCCGTCGGCCTCACCGAGGTCGCAGTGGTCGGCGACGCGCCGGAGCTCGTCGCTGCGGTCCAGGCCGCGTACCGCCCGAACGTGGTGCTCGCGTGGGGCGAGCCGTACGACTCGCCGTTGTGGGAAGGGCGTGCCGTGCCGTCGTCCGAGGGACGCAGCGGCCTGGCCTACGTGTGCCGGGACTACGCCTGCCAGGCGCCGGTCACCGAGACCGGCGCCCTGGAGGCGCAGCTGGCCGGCCGGCGCGGAGCCTGACCGGCGGTTCCCGCCGGAGCTAGGCCAGGCCGAGGTGGGCCCGGCACCCGGGCCAGTCGGTGTAGCGCCCGCCGGCGGCCCGCAGAACCTTCTCGGCGATGGCGATCTGCTGCGACGGCGTGGCCTCGTAGGCGTGCTGCGCGTAGGCGCCGCCGCCGTAGGCGAGCCACGTGCCGTTCGAGAACTGCAGGCCGCCTTCGAACATGCCCTTGGTGCTGGCCCAGTTCCCACCGGACTCGCACTGCGCCAGCTCGGACCAGGCGCCGCCCGACGGTGCGGGAGCCGGCGGAGCCGGAGCCGGAGGAGGCGGTGGTGGCGGCGGCGGCTTCGGCCGGGCCGCCAGGAGCGCGGCGATCGCCTCGAGCGTGACCGGGTTCGGCACGGTGACCGAGTTCGGAACCGCCTGGACGACCTTGGCGGCCCGAGCACCCTCACGGAGGCTGTGGGCGACCGCCACGGTGCGGACGTGGTCGACGAGCCGATGGCCCGCATCGGGGGCGCTGTCAGCCGCAGCGAGGAGCGGCATCGCAGCGATGCCGGCCAGGGCCAGGAGGGTCATGGAGAGCCCTCGACGTTGACGGCGGGGCCAGCCGTCCCGGAGGGCGCGACGAACGCGCCGGGCGGGATGGGGTGGCATAGGGAAGCTCCTTGGGAGACGGTTACGACAGGCCTGCCGGGGACTCATGGGCCCAGCCGGCGGCGATGGGTGCCCACCAGCATGCCCGGAAGGACTTCCCGTCGTAACCTGATCGCAACGTGACACGTGCCACGTCACTCATCGTGATGCAATCAGCACTCATTTCGTGCGGCGTGCCGGCGCGCTGAACTGGCGGCGATGGGGCGGTTCGCGGATCTGCTGGCCGAGCCCGGCGTCGAGGAGCAGGTGGTGCTCGGGTCGACCTTCGGCTTCATGGCCTTCCACGGCGGGAGCCTCGAGGTCGGCACCGATCCCATCGCGGTCGCCGCGGCCAGCGCGTCCGGGTCGTCGGTGTACGTCGTCCGCCAGCCGCCCGGGCTGCGCTGGCACGTGCCCTCGCGCGACGTCGACCCCGCCGCCTCCGCCCCGCTGCGCCGCTTCCTCGACCACGTCGACGTCGCGGTGGCGGTCCACGGCTACGGCCGAGCGGGTCGGTGGACCACGCTGATGGCCGGCGGCTCGAACCGGGACCTCGCCGGTCGCGTCGCCACTGCGATCGAACAGCGGCTCCCCGAGTACGACGTCGTCTGCGACCTCGACGCGATCCCCGTCGAGCTGCGCGGGCTGAACCCGACCAACCCGGTCAACCGCCCGCGGCAGGGCGGCGTCCAGCTCGAGCTGCCGCCCCGCATCCGTGGGAACGGTCCGTTCTGGGACGGCCACCCGAGCCGCGCCGAGGGCCGGCCCACCCCGCACACCGAAGCGCTCGTCGCCGCGCTGGCCGAGGTCGCGACCGGCTGGTGAACCGCTACCAGCGACCTCGGTGGACGACGTCACCGAGCGAGCGCCGAGGGCGGCCGGCCGACGCACCGGGGTGATCCGGTGCCGGGTGGCCGATCGCGATCGTCCCCACCGCCCGCCAGCCGTCGGGCACCCCCAGCGACGCGAGCACCGCGGCCTCGTGCTCGAAGAGGCCGAAGAAGCAGGCGCCGAGACCGGCCTCGGTCACGCCCAGCAGCAGGTGCTCGACCGCCATGCCCGCGTCGACGTACCAGTACGGCACCGACCACGCGTCCGCATCCGCACCGAGACCGGACGCGACCTTGTCGGGTTCCGAGTAGCGGTCGACGTAGGCGCGCGCCGAGCAGACGACGACGACCAGCACCGGCGCATCGAGGAGGCCCGGCCACCCGAACGACGCGCGCCGTTCGGCCGGAAGCGTGCGATCCCAGTAGCTCGCGACCGCGTCCGCAGTGTCGAGGACGACGAACGCGGTGCCCTGGCTGTTGCCGGCCGACGGCGCGCGGCGGGCCAGGTCCAGCAGCCCGTCGAGGACCTCGGGCGCAACGGCTTCCTTCGTGAACGCCCGCACCATCCGTCGTCGGACCACCACGTCGCGCAGGCTCATCCGCCCACTCAAACCCGAAATTGGCCGGGTTGGCCGCGCATTGCGCGGGAAACCGGGCCAATTTCGCTTCGGGGGGACCGACGGGGCGACGACCATGGGTCGATGGAGGATCGCCACGCCATCGCCGCCCGTTGCACCGACATGGCCCGCCGGCTGATCGAGGGGCGGAAGGTGATCGTGGCCGGGACGCTCCTCGCGCCCGGCGGCGCATGGGTGCGGGGCCTCCGCGAGCTCGGGGCCGGACCGTTCCTCATCGTGGCGACCGGCATCGGCACCGGTCAGCTGCCCAGCGAGGACGAAGCCGCGTGGGTCGTCCACGAGGTGGCCGCGCAGGACACCATCGACGAGTTCCGCCAGGTCGAGCGGCTGATGGCCGATCTCCCGCCGGAGATCGTCGAGGCGGTCGAGCGCTTCGATCCGGACCGGAGCGCCCTCGTGGTGTTCCCGCCGTTCTCGTCATCGCGCGAGCTGTGCGGGCGCGCCGCCTACGGGGCGCGCCGGCCCGAGTGGGTCGCCATCGAGGACAAGACGACGTGCGACGCGCTGTTCGACGCGGTCGGCGTGCGCCGGCCCCCGAACGAGATCGTGGCCGTCGAGCGCGACGCGCAGCTCGCAGCGGCCGCCCGACTCGACCAGGGCGCGGGCACGGTGTGGTCGGGCGACGCACGCGACGGCTTCAACGGCGGCGGCGTCTTCGTGCGCTGGATCCGCCCCGACGCCGATCCCACCGCGATCGACGAAGCGGTCGCCCGCTTCGACGGGCAGTGCGACCACGTGCGGGTCGCGCCCTTCGTCGAGGGCATCCCCTGCTCGATCCACGGGATCGTGTGCACCGACGGCGTCGCCGCGCTGCGCCCGGTCGAGATGGTCAACCTGCGCGCGCCCGGCGCCAGCCAGCTCCACTACGCGGGCGCCGCGACGTTCTTCGACCCGCCGGCCGAGGACCGTGACGAGATGCGCGAGGCGGTGCGCCGGCTCGGCACGTTGCTGGCCGAGGAGCACGGGTTCCGAGGGACCTTCACGGTGGACGGCATCGTCGGCGCGGACGGCTGGGTGCCCACCGAGCTGAACCCCCGCTTCGGCGCGGGCATCGGCTACTTCGGCGCGCAGTACCCGAGCGTGCCCGTGCCGCTCGTCCACCAGATGCTGGTCGAGGGCGACGCGAGCGAGCTGCGCGCCGCAGACGTCGAGGCGCTGCTGCTGCCCGCGGCCGACGACGTCCGCTGGGGCGGCGGCTGGTCGATGATCCGCAAGGCGTTCGGCGAGACCGAGAGCGTGCGGGTCCGCTTCGACGGTGCGCGCATGGTCGTCGCCGGTGAGGACGAGATCAGCGACGGCGAGCTGCTGCGCGGCCCCAACGCGATCGGCGGCTACGTGCGGGTGAACTTCCACCCCGAGCGCATGGAGAAGGGGCCGTCGATCGCGCCGAAGGTCGTCGCCGCGCTGGCGCTGGCCGACGAGCTGTGGGACGCCGGCATCGGCCCGCTCGAGCCGCCCCGCGACGTGCGCGGCGCGTTCTGAAGGACGGCCCTGTCGGTATCCGACAGGCGGGTCCTTCAGATTCGTCAGACCAGCTTGACCAGGTCGTCGGCGAGCGCCCAGCCGAAGGCGATCAGCGCGTCGCCCCGCTTCTCGTCGACCGGGCCGAACAGCCCGTCGAGGGCCGGGTCGAGCTTCTCGGGCTTGAGGCTCTCGTGGTCGAGCGCGAGCGGGTAGCCGTCGCCCTCGCCCTTCACGACGAAGTTGCGCTCGTCGTACTGGCCGTTCTCGATGCCGAAGCGCTTGGCCAGCCGGCGACCCCACGCCCGCTCCTCGCCGGTGGCGATGTAGTCGGGCCGGGGG
This sequence comes from Acidimicrobiia bacterium, assembly GCA_019247975.1. GTDB lineage: Bacteria > Actinomycetota > Acidimicrobiia > Acidimicrobiales > Iamiaceae > JAFBAD01. The sequence continues at coordinate 5,347 of JAFBAD010000088.1, read as the reverse complement.
ACGATGTCGGTGAGGGCCTTGTAGGCCTCGTAGCCGTCCTTGTTGGCGAAGCGGGTGCCGATGAGCACGTCCTCGTCGGGGAAGGCCAGCACCGCACGCCGCAGCTCGTCGGTCATCAGCGCCCGGAGGACCGTGTCGCGCTTGGCGGTCCGCTTCACCGCGGCGAGCCCGATGATGACGCTCGGGGTGCCGCCGATGCGCTCCAGCGTGCTGAACGAGAAGCCCTTGAGCTTGCCGTTCTCACGGACGAGGGTGATCAGCACCCAGGACTCGGCCTGCTTCGACAGCAAGCCGGCCTCGTAGCGGCTGGGCCCGTCAGCGCAGAGGTCGGCCATCTCGCTGAGCTCGGCATCGCCGAGCGCCGTGCAGTCCTTGGTCTCGACCTCGATCGCCATCCCTGCTCGTTCTCCCGGGGCTGTGGGGGGTGCATGCCAGCCCTCTAGTCCAGCGGGCCAGCCCGCCCTTCGCAACTCAGCGGGGCGCCCGGTCAGAGGATCGCATTGGGTCCGAGCAGCACGCGCAGCTCTCCCATGAGCCCGGATCCGACCGCCACCGACCACGTGTCGGGCAGGCGGAGCACCCGCTCCTCGCCGAGGTGGAGGTACACCTGGGACTCCCCCGGGAAGCGCACGAGCAGCGACTTGATCTTCTCGACCAGCGCGTCGGTGAGGAGCCCGGCGGCCACTTTGATGCGCAGCGGCGGCGCGTCCTGCACCGGCTCGAAGCGGTCGACCTCCATGGCGATGAGCTTGGGTTGATCGTCCCGGCGATCGATGCGGCCCTTCACGACGACGATGGCGTCGTCGGCCAGCTTGTGACCGACCTCGGACATCGCCTTCGGGAACACCATGACCTCGATCGAGCCCTGCAGGTCCTCGAGCACGAACGCGGCCATGAGGTCGCCCTTGCGGGTCCACCGGCGGTTGAGCGCGGTGATGACACCACCGCACAACTTGATCGATCCGTCCTCGGCCTCGGCGAGGTCCGTCAGGGTGCAGTCGGTGCGCCGCCGCAGCGCGGCCTCGCTGCCCATGAGCGGGTGGTCGCTCACGTAGAGGCCGAGCATCTCCTTCTCGAAGCGCAGCTTGTCGGTCTTGTCGAACTCGAGATCGGGGATCTCGGGACGGTCGTCGTAACCGGCCCCGCTGTCGTCGGCGAGCTCGCCGAACAGCGTCATCACGCCCATGTCGGCCTCGCGGCGCCGGGCGACCGTGCGGTCGACGATCCCCTCGAAGACGGCCAGCAGGCCCCGGCGGGGATGGCCGAGCGAGTCGAACGCGCCCGCCTTGATCAGCGCTTCCAGCGTCTTCTTGTTGAGCACCGGCAGCGGCACGCGGTCGCAGAAGTCGAGGAAGCTCGTGAACGGACCGTTCTCCTCCCGCTCGGCGAGCAGCAGATCGACCAGCGCGCTGCCGACGTTGCGCACCGCGGACAGACCGAAGGGGATGACCTCCTGGCCGTCGTCGAGGCGGGCCGCGATGAAGTCGGAGGCCGAGCGGTTGACGTCGGGCACGAGGACGTCGATGTCGAGCGCGCGGCACTCGGCGAGGTACACCGCGGCCTTCTCGAGGTTGGTCTTGACGCTCGTCAGCAGCGCGGCGAGGTACTCGACCGGGTGGTGCGCCTTCAGGTACGCGGTCTGGTAGGTGATCAGGCCGTAGCCGAAGGTGTGGCTCTTGTTGAAGGCGTAGTCGGCGAACGCCTCGATGACGTCGAACAGCTCGGTGCCGAGGGCCTCGCCGTACCCGGTGGCCGCGCAGCCCTCCACGAACTTCGCGCGCTCCTTGGCCATCAGCTCGCGCTTCTTCTTGCCGCACGCCTTGCGCAGGTTGTCGGCCTCGGCGAGCGAGTAGCCGGCGAAGCGCTGGCTGACCCGCATCACCGACTCCTGGTAGATCATCAGCCCGTAGGTGTCGGAGAGCACCTCCTCGGCGTCGGGGTGGAAGAACTCGACGGGCTTCCGGCCGTTCTTCCGGTCGGCGTAGTCGTAGTGCATGTTCACGCTCATCGGACCGGGCCGGTAGAGCGCGAGCACGGCGGAGACGTCTTCGAAGCTGTTCGGGGCGAGGGCGCGCAGCAGCGCGCGCATGGGTGACGACTCCAGCTGGAACACGCCCATCGTCTCGCCGCTGCCGAGGAGGTCGAAGGTGGCCTGGTCGTCGAGGGGGATCGTGTCGATGTCGAGGTCGATCCCGCGGAAGTCCTTGATGATCGCCAGCGCGTCGGTGATGACGTCGAGGTTGCGCAGGCCGAGGAAGTCCATCTTCAGCAGCCCGAGGTCTTCGACGCCGTGCATCTCGTACTGCGTCACCATCGGCGCGTCTTCGATGGCCGTGCCGGGCTCGGGCTTGCGCTGGATGGGCAGGTACTCGGTGAGCGGTTCGCGCGTGATGACGACCGCGGCGGCGTGGATGCCGTCCTGGCGGCGCAGGCCCTCGAGGCCCTTGGCGACGTCCATCACCCGCCGGGCGTCGGGGTCCTCGTGGTACATCTGCCGCAGCTCGGTGGCCATCTTGTAGCCGTCCTCGAACTTCTCCTCCTTCTCGAGGCAGGCCCGCAGCGGCGTGTCGCGGCCCATGATCAGCGGCGGCATCGCCTTCGAGATGCGCAGGCCGGTCTGGAAGTCGTAGCCGAGCACCCGGGCGGCGTCCTGCACCGCGGCGCGCGCCTTGATCGTCGAGAAGGTGACGATCTGGGCGACGTGGTCGCGGCCGTAGCGCTCGGCCGCGTAGCGGATCATCTCGTCGCGGTACCGGGAGTCGAAGTCCATGTCGATGTCGGGCATGGACACGCGGCTCGGGTTGAGGAAGCGCTCGAAGAGGAGGTCGTAGCGGATCGGGTCGAGGTCGGTGATGCGCAGGCAGAAGGCGACCGCGCAGCCTGCCGCCGAGCCACGGCCCGGACCGACCCGGATGTTGCTCTCCCGAGCGTGGCGGATGAGGTCCCAGACGATCAGGAAGTACGACGCGAACCCCATGTCGCCGATGACCTTGAGCTCGTAGGCGAGCCGGCTCACGACGTCGTCGGGGAGCTGCGCGCCCCAGCGCTCCTTCGCGCCCTCGAAGGTGAGGTGCTCGAGGTAGGCAGCGGCGTCGGCGAAGCCCTCGGGCAGCGGGAAGTCCGGCAGCAGGACCTTGCCGAACTCGATCTCGACGTCGGCCCGCTCCGCGATCCAGAGGGTGTTGTCGCACGCCTCCGGGACCTCGCGGAACAGGTCGCGCATCTCGACCGCGGACTTCAGGTAGTGGTCGTCGCCGTGGAACTTGAACCGGTCCGCGTCGCTCATGAGCGACGCGGTCTGGACGCACAGCAGCGCGTCGTGCGCCTCCGCGTCCGCACGGTCGGTGTAGTGGCTGTCGTTGGTCGCGACCATCGGCGCGCCGAGCTTGCGGGCGATCTCGAACAGCAGCGGGTTCGTGCGGTGCTGCTCGGGGATGCCGTGGTCCTGCAGCTCCACGAACAAGTTGTCGCGGCCGAAGATGTCCTGCAGCCGGCCGGCCTTCTTCAGCGCCTCGTCGAAGCTCTCGTCGGGGTTGCGGTCGGGCCGCATCAGCTCCTGCAGCACGTGGCCGCCGAGGCAGCCGGTCGTGGCGATGATCCCCTCGCTGTGCTGCTCGAGGATCTCCCAGTCCACCTTCGGCTTGCGGTAGTAGCCCTCCATGAAGGCCCGGCTCGAGAGCTGGATCAGGTTCCGGTAGCCGGTCATCGACTCGGCCAGCGTGGTCAGGTGGTAGTAGGGCTTGCGGCCGCCCTCGCCCTCGCCGCCGCTGTCGTCCATCCGGCCCCGGACGTTGATGCGCTCCTTGCGGTCCTCGTAGGCCATGTAGAGCTCGCTGCCGATGATCGGCTTGATCCCCACGTTGCGGGCGGCCTTGTAGAAGGGCAGGACGCCGTACATGTTCCCGTGGTCGGTGATGCCGATGGCGGGCTGGCGGTCGGTGGCCGCCGCCGCGACGACGTCGTCCACCCGGGCCGCGCCGTCGAGCATCGAGAACTCGGTGTGGACGTGGAGGTGGGTGAAGCTGTCGCCCACGAGGGTCTCTCCTGGTGCTGCCGGCCGGTGTTCCACAGCTGTTCCACAACGGTGGTCCACCGACTGTGGAGAAATCACACGGCTGTGATTTCGCACGGTATCAGGTCTCCCCCAGAGCGCGATGGGGGCTGATCCCGATGCCGTGCCCAGCCTGGCGGTCGGACCATGGCGTCATGCAACCAGTCGATCCGTACGCCGTCCCTGTGACACCGCCGAGGCGGGGGCTGCGCATGCAGAACCTGCTGCTCGGCCTGGGCACCGGCCTCGTCGCCGTCGCCTCCGTGGTGTTCGTCGCGGTGCACTGGAGCCGCCTCGACGCCGCGGTGCAGGCCGGGCTGCTGTTCGCGGTCACCGGCGCGGCGGCCGCGGCGACGACCGCGTTGGCCCGCCGGCGGATGCCGGCGACCGCCGAGGCGCTCGGGCTCGTCACGGTGCTGCTGGCGCTGGCCGATGCCCACGCCGTCCACGTCGGCGCGCTGCCCGGGGTGGGCGAGGCCGCCTACTGGTCGGTTGCGGTCGCCGGCGTGGCTGCGCTCGCCTGGGCGCTGGGCCGGGGCACCGGCATCACCACCGCCCGGCTCGCCGCGGTCGTGCTCGCGCAGGCGCCCCTGCTCCTCGCGCTGCTGGCGCTGGGCCCGGCGGCGACGGTGGCCGAGCTCGCGATCCTCGGGCAGGTCGCGGTCGTCCTCGAGCTGACCCACCGGGCGAGGCGGTCCGCCGCGGAGCCACGAGCACTCGCCGCTGCGATCGCGACGGTGACGTGGCTCGCGGTCGTCGCGGCCGTGGCCGTCGAGGTCACCTTCGCCGACTGGCTCGACACGAACCTCTCCGGTGCCGCCCTGGTGCTCGGGGCTGCGGCCGGCGTCGCCGGGTTCGTCGCCTGGCGCCGGGCCGCTGATCCCGCGATCCGGGTGCTCGGCCTGCTCGCCGCATCGCTGGTCGGTGCGGCCGCGGTGGTCGTCGCGGTCGACTCTGCCGTCAGCGTCCGGTGGCAGCCACCGGTCCTGGGGCTCGTCGCCGCAGCGGTGATCGCGATCGGCACCCGTGTGCCGGCGCGCTGGGGTCGCATCCCCGCGGTGGTCGAAGGCGTGGTGGCCGGGATGGCCCTGGTTCGGCTGCTCGCCGCATCCGGCGCGGCCGTCGACGCGGCCGCTCGGGTGACCGGGTCGGCCTGGGACCTGTCCGCGAGCACCAGGGCCGACACGTTCGTCCGCACGACGGGTCTGCTCGGCGCCGGCCCGACGGCGGCGTTGCTCGGCGTCGCGCTGCTGCTCGTCGTGGCGGCCCGTCCGGTGCTCGGCCGCTGGGGCGCCG
>JAFBAD010000013.1 GCA_019247975.1 Acidimicrobiia bacterium | reverse complement strand
GCGCGACCTGTTGGCGTCCCGCTCCTCACCCGAGGTGGTGCGCAAGGCAGTCGACGCAGGCGGGCAGGCCGACGACGCGCTGTGGGCCGCGATGGTCGACCAGGGCTGGTGCGGCATCGCGGTGCCGGAGGAGGACGGCGGCGTCGGCCTCGGCTGGGTCGAGGCCGCGGTGCTGCTCGAACAGGTCGGCGCGTCCGTCGCGCCCGCGCCGATCCTCGGCCAACTCGTCGCGCTCGACGCGCTCGCAGGCAGTGACGGCGCGGCGGAGCTGATCGACGGCACCCGCGTCGCGACGGTGGCCGACGGCTTCGATCGGGTCGTCCCGTTCGTCCCCTCAGCCGACGTCGTCGTCGTGTGCGACGGCGAGCGACTGCTCTCGATCGATCTGCGCGACGCGCGGCCAGCACCCGAGCCTGCGATGGACGTCACCCGCACGGTCGGCTGGCTCCGCGCCGGCGCGCCCGCGACGGAGATCGGTGGTGCGGCCGAGATCGAGCGGACGCGCGACGTCGCCGCAGTCGCCTACAGCGCAGAGATGCTCGGCATCGCGCAGCGCGTGCTCGACCTGTCGGTCGAGTACGCGAAGGATCGTGTGCAGTTCGGGCGGCCGATCGGCAGCTTCCAGGCGGTGAAGCACCGCTGCGCCGACATGCTCGTCGACGTCGAGGGCATGCGCTCGGCCGTCTACTGGGCGGCGTGGTGCGTGGCCAACCGGCACGAGGACGCGTCGGTCGCGGCGTCCACCGCGAAGTGCTGGTGCTCGGACGCGGTCACCCGCGTCACGTCGTCAGCGCTGCAGGTGCACGGCGGCATCGGCTTCACATGGGAGCACGACGTCCACCTCTACCTGAAGCGGGCGCACCTCGACTCGATCAGCTTCGGCACCGCGAGCGACCACCGCGCCCGGCTCGCCGGGCTGCTGCGGACGAAGGTGGAAGCAGGGGAGTCGGTCATCTAGACGCCGGCGGTGAGCTGCACGGCCAGGCCTTGGTCGACCGAGCCGCTGATGGTGCCGATCTCGTGCACCCCGCCGTCGTCGCCGAACACCATGTCCGAGGCCAGCGACACCTGCGACAGGTTCTGCACGCTCTGCTCGTAGCCGTCGGTCGCGTACACCTTCGAGCTCGTGTCCCTCGGCAGCGCGATCTGTGACGTCGCCAACTTCGTGCCGGCCTTCGTGGCCTCGGCGACGCTCGGGTACACCTCGAAGTGGATGTGCGGCCAGCGGCCGTCGTAGCAGGCGGGGTAGATCGAGGTGAACGTCACCGTGCCGTCCTCCGCAGTCTCCTGGACGCCGCGCAGGTAGTTCTGGTCGGTGATCCCCTGGCCGTACATCGAGTACTCGCCGTCGCGGTTGCAGTGCCACACGTACACGGCAGCACCCTGCTTGGCCGATCCGTCGGAGGCGTCGACGATCGTGAACGAGATCTCGAGCGGCACACCCTCTGCGGTCCCGCTCGACGATCCGAAGCTCGAGCGGATGTCCTTGCGCACGATGCCGCTCTGCGTCAACACGTCAGGCCCGTTCGACCCGTCACCGGGATAGGGCCCGGCGGTCTCCTCGGGGATCTGGCCGACGGACGCGCTCGACGCAGCCGCGGTGGTCGCGGTGGTCGACGACGACGAGGTCGACGTGGATGTGGACGAGGCCGTCGCGTCGTCGCTCGAACCGCACGCACCGAGCGCGACCAGACCGAGGCCGGCACCGGCCCCGGCCAGGACCTTCAACGCCGCTCGCCGCTGCATCCGCTCATCTGTCATGCGGACACCATGCTCGGCCCCGTCCGGCGCGGAGCCGAGAGCCGGCTGAGCGTTCCCTGTGAAGCGGTCAGCTCGCCTCGCGCCGCATCGGCCAGAGCGGAGGTCCGGAACGGGGGATGTCGATGGTCGGACCGCTCACCTCGAAGCCGTGGCGGCCGTAGAACGCGAGGTTCGCCTCCTTCGACGACTCGAGGTAGGCGGGCAAGCCCTGCGCCTCTTCGCTCCCGAGCCGGTGGCGGATGAGCGCCGAGCCGAGCCCCTCGCCCTGGCGGTCGGGCCGGGTGCCGAGGACCTCGAGGTACCAGTGCTCGTCGGTCGGGTGCCGCCGCTCGGTCTCGCCGAGCATGAGGAACCGGGCGACGACCTGCGGCCCGGCGGCGAGGAGCGGCCGCCCGCCGTAGCGGAGGAACCGCAGCGGCTCGATGCGCCATCGCTTCGGCGCCGCCCACACCGCGACGGCGGCGCCGTCGTCGGTCATCCAGGCCGTCGACTCCTCGACCCGCAGCCGGGCGATCGCGCCCATGATCGCTCCCATGCGGGCGACTGGGCGGTTGCGGCGACCGATGAGCCACCGCCACACCGGATCGTCCTCGAACGCGAGCCCGAGGGTCGTCTCGATGGTCGAGAGGTCGTCGAGCGTGGCGAGGCGGATGTCCGCGCTCATCCTCCGTCGAAGCCGACCACGCCGGCCATGAACCCGTCGATGTCACCGGTCTTGAACTCCGCGACCGCCTTGAGGTCGGGGACGTAGCACTCGAACGCGTCGCCGACTATCGCGTCGCAGATCGCGGTGGCGACCGTCTCGGGTGGCTCGAACGGACCGGTGAACGCGGCCGGGTCGTTGCCGGGCTGGTCCCAGATCTCGGTGTCGATCGGACCGGGGATCACGAGCCGCACGTCGACACCGGTCGACCAGAGGTCCATCGCCATCGCCTCGGACCAGCCGCACAGCGCGAACTTCGACGCGCAGTACGCCGACTCGTTCAGGATGCCGAGCCGGCCGCCGAGGCTGGACACGTTGACGATGACCCCGCGGTCGCGCTCGAGCATGCGGGGCAGCACGGCCATGCCCATCGCAACGGGCGACTCGAAGTTGGTGCGCATCACGTCGCCGAGCGTGTCGAGGTCGACCTTGGTGACGTGGCGGCGCATCGGTTGCGCCGCGTTGTTGACCAGGACGTCGAGCTGGCCGAACGCATCCCACGCCTCGAGCGCGACCCGGGCGGCCGCGTCGAGGTCGGACAGGTCGACCGCCCAGCTCCGGTGACCGGGGTCGCCGCCGGGGGAGGCCGCGATGCAGGCCGCCCGCACCGCATCGAGGCGCTCCGCCCGGCGAGCGACGATCCCGACGGTTGCGCCCCTCTCGGCCAGCGCCGGCGCCAGCGCGGCGCCGATCCCCGAGGACGCACCCGTGACCAGCACCTTGGCTCCGTCGAGCGAGGTGAGCGTCATCAGCGCCGGACTGTACCTGACACGCACGTCAGGTCTCCGAGGTCCGCTCCTGTGTGGAACAACTTGAAATTATACGAAACAGCATGGAAACTGCCCCAGTGGGCATCAGCTCGGCTTCCCCCGACCACCTCGATCACTACGTGCGGACGTCCCGCGCGCTGAACGAGTCGTTGCGGCGCCGCCTCGGGACGTTGGCCGAGGCCTACGCCCGGGTCGTCCCCCGACTGCAGTGGGGCGAGCTCGACGCCTCGGGCGCGCTGGGGGCCTTCGCGGCCTACGTCGGGCTGAACGACGCCGACGACGAGTGGGTCGCGGCCGTGTCCGCCGCGTTCCGGGCCGCCGACGCCGGCACCGGCGTGGCCACGGTCGACTCGGCGACCATCGACGCCGCGCTGCGGGCGGCCGGCGTCGCTGACGGACCGCGGGCCGATCTCACCGTCGACGACCCGGTCCTTGCGGGCGCGCCGGCGACCTCGGGCTTCGCCGACGACCCGGTGTGCACGGCGACGGGTCACTTCGTCGAGCACGAGGTCGACCTGCCGGTCCCCACGCCGGTGCAGGTGGCCGGCTGGACCCGGACCTACAGCTCGCGCTGGTCGGTGGCCGGGCCGTTCGGCCGGGGCTGGGCGAGCTGGGCGTCGACCCGGCTCGAGCGCCGGACCGCCACGGTGGTGCTGCCCGACGGCCGGCGTGGCCCGGCCGCCGCACTGCTGGCTGACCGGGCCGGCTGGAACTTCGACGCCCGAGGCAGGCTCGTGTGCATCCCGTCGGTCACGTTCGAGTGGGACGGTGGTCGCCTCCGCCGGATCACGCACGTGGGCGGACGTCGGCTCGAGCTGACGTGGGACGGCGCACGGGTGTCCGGCGTGCGCGCCAGCGACGGGCGGCTCGTGCGCTACGAGTACGACGGCAACGGTGACCTCGTCGGGGTGGACGGCCCGAACGGCCGCCGTCGCTATGAGGTGCGCGACGGGCTGCTCGTCGCGGTGGTCGACGCCGACGGCGTCGAGCTGGTCCGCAACACGTACGACCCCGAAGGCCGGGTCCTCGCGCAGCGCTCGCCGTTCGGGCGGTGCACCCGCTTCAGCTACCCGCGCCGGGGGATCACCGTCGTCGGTGACGACGACGGTGGGCCGACCGTCACGCACGTGCACGACCGGGCCGGCCGGCTGGTGGGCGCGGTCGATGATCACGGCGCCCGGTTCACGAAGGCGTACGACGATGCGGGCAACCCGGTCGCATCGTCGGACCGGACCGGCGCCATCGCGCGCCAGGCGTGGGACGAGCGGGGCCGGCTCCTCCGGCGGGAGGAACCGGGCGGGGCGGTCACGACCTTCGTGTGGGACGAACAGGACCGGATCGTCGCCCGCACCGACCCGAGCGGAGCGACCGTGCGACTGGCCTACCGGGGCACGGACCGCGAGCCGTGCCGGCTGGTCGACCCGTGCAATGCAGTCACGCACCTCGACGTCGCCGGCGGCCTGGTGATGGGCGTCACCGACCCCGATGGCGTGGTCACCCGCTTGGAGCGGAACGGCGACGGCCTAATCACCGCGGTGATCGATGCGCTCGGCGCGCGCACGTCGTACGCGTACGACCCGAGCGGCGCGCTGCTCGCGGTCCGCAGTGCCGACGGCGCCGAGACGCGCTTCGAGCACGACGAGCGTGGGCGGCTCGTCCGGCGGGTCGACGCGGACGGCACATCGGTCGGCTTCGAGTGGACCGCAGCCGGGCGCCTGGCCGCCACGACCACTGCGGTCGGTGACCGGTCGATCTTCCGCTACGGCCCGCACGGCGAGGTCGTGGAGGTGGTCGAAGCGACCGGCGCGGCGAGCTGCTTCGAGTGGGACCAGCTCGGGCAGCTGGTCGCGATGACCAACCCGGCCGGTACGACCGTGCGCCACCGCTACGACGGGCTGGGTCGGCTCGTGGCGACCGTCGACGGGACCGGCGCGGAGATCCGGCGCGAGCACGACGCCGAGGGTCGGGTCGTCGCGCTCGTGAACGGCGAGGGCGAGCGCACCTGCCGGTCCTACGACGAGGCCGGGCGATTGGTCGCCGAGGTGGATGCAGCCGGTCGGGCGATGCATGTCGAGCGGGACGTGGCCGGGCGGGTGGTCGCCCGCACGGACGACGACGGCGCGATCACCCGGTACCGGTACGACGCGGCCGGGCGAGTCACCGCCGTCGTCTCGCGTGAGGGAACGACGCGCTACCGGTGGACCGGCGGCGGTCGGTTGCGCGCGGTCGTCGGACCCGGCGGCGAAGTGGTTCGCTACCGCTACGACCAGGCCGGCCGGCTCGTGTGCGTGGACGGGCCGGGGGAGCAGGTGCGCTCGTTCGAGCTCGACGCCGTCGGCCGCGTGGTCGGGGTTGCCTCGAACACAGCGGAGCGCACGTCCTTCGAGCGGGACGAGCGCGGCCGTGTCGTCAGCCGGACCGCCCCAGCGGGCGGGACGACCTGCTGGACCTACCACCCGTCGGGCCGGGTGGCATCGTGCACGCCGGCTGACGGCGGCACGGCCTGGTTCCGGTGGGACGCCGCCGGGCGGCTTGCGTCCGCAGTCGACGCCAACGGGTCCGAGACCCGCTACCGCTGGGACGCAGCCGGGTTCCTGACCGGCGTGGTCGACCCGCTCGGCGGGACCCAGGCCCACGTCAACGACCCGATGGGGCGGTTGGTCGCGTACACCGACCAGCTCGGGCACCGGACCGACGTGTTCGTCGATCGCGCCGGCCGGCTCACCGGCCATCGCGACCCGACCGGTGCGGAGGTCCGCCTGACCCGGGACGGCGGTGGCCGGGTGACCGGTTGGACCGCATCGCCGTCGGGCGAGCACGGGTCGTTCGCAGGAGCCGAGCCGCCGGAGCTGCCCGCGCTGCCGCCCGCCATGTACGCCGACCCGCAATGGGACGCGGCCGGGCAGCTGATCGCCTGGCG
>JAFBAD010000081.1 GCA_019247975.1 Acidimicrobiia bacterium | reverse complement strand
GAGCCGAAGTAGGCCGGTCTCCTCCTGCCGGTCGGACTCCGGCGAGGATGGACCGCATGGCACACGTACGACGCTTCGACCACGTCGGCATCACGGTGGCGGACCTCGATGCCGCGACGGCGTTCTTCGTCGCGCTCGGCCTCGAGGTCGAGGGTCGGACGGTCCTCGAAGGCGAGTTCGTCGACACGGTCTGCGGCATCCCCGGCGCCCGCACCGAGATGGTCATGCTGCGACCGCCCGACGACGGCAGCCGGCTCGAGCTGTCGCGGTTCGTCCGCCCGGACTTCGTCCCCGGCTCGCCGGACGCCATGTCCAACGAGCTGGGTCTGCGCAACGTGTCCTTCGAGGTCGACGACGTGCGGGCGGCGGTCGATCAGGCGGCCGCCGACGGCTACGGGCTGATCGGCGGCATCGGCGAGTACGAGGGCGCCTGGCGCATGGCCCAGATCCGGGGCCCTGAGGGGATCATCGTGGGGCTGGCCGAACGCATCTCACCCGGGTGAGGTGAGGGCCGCTGCCTCAGTCGCGAGGCGCGCCATGCCGAGCTCGGCCGCTCGGGCCGCGGTGGCCCGGGCGAGATCGGGACCCCGGTCGTCACCGACGCGGACGAGGAGGTCGGACCACCAGCGATCCGTGCGGGCCTGCAGGGCGGCGAAGCCGATGCCGGCCTCCAACCTCGAGGCACAGGCGAAGCGCCGGTCGGCCTCCTGATGGGCACCGAGCACGGCGAGGAGCTGGCCGATCGAGCGATCGGCCGCCGCTTCGATGGTGCTCAGCGCGAAGCCGACCAGGATCTGCCCGCCGTAGGGCTCGAGCACCGGGAGCACGGCGCGCGCCGCGTCCTCGTCGCGCAGGTGGGCGATGAGCTCGCAGACCCAGCGCAGCGCGGTCGGGGCCTGGTGGTCGACGACGAGCCGGGCGAAGCGGCGACCACCGAGCTCGTCGAGCACCGCGCGTGCGTCCTGGGTGCGGCCCACGGCCGCGAGCGCGGTGCCGTAGCCGGCGCGGTAGGCGTACCCGGTGGTCGTGGGGTTGCCGGCGGTGAAGGCGGCAACCGCGTCGAGCACCGCTTCCTCCCGGCCCTGGTCGACCGCGAACGCGCACGACTGGATGAGGTGGGCCCGCTGCGCATCGGGCCGCTCGCTCAATCGCAGCGCCTCGGCCGACCGCTCCTCGGCGTCGGCGAAGCGTCCCTCCGCGGCCGCGATCGACGCGTCCCAGTTGCAGATCTGTGAGATGACGAACCGGGCCCGCATGTGCGCGGTCAGGTCCTCGAGCTCGTCGCGGGTCGCTTCGTATCCGCGCCGGTCGCCGGCCGCGAGCTGGATGGGCGCGCGGGCCCGCAACGCGAACCGCTTGTACTGCAGCGCGTAGTCGGGCCGGGTGACCTTGGTGGCGACGGCGCCGAGCTCGTCGGCCAGCCGTCGCCGGGTGGTCAGGTCCGGTGTGCCGTCCTCCGTGTACGTGGCCGCGGTGAGCGCGAGCACGAGCGCATCGGTGTCGTCGCACCGCCGGGCCATGTCGACCGCATGGGCGGCGATCGGCCTCGTGTCGAACCCGCGCGCCGCGCCTTGCAGCGCGTAAGCCCGCATGGCCAGCAGCTGGCTGCGCAGCGGGCTGTCGGCCGGACCGAGCGCGGCCTCGGCCTCGTCGAGCAGCTCGGCCACCCCGGCTCCTACCTCGCCGCCCCGGTTCCAGCGCCCCACGATGATGGCGCTCCGGGCCAGCTCCTCGGGGTCGCCGAGGTCGCGGGCCAGCTGCGCGGCGCCGAGCGCGGCGGCCCGCATCGCCTCGGGGTCGTCCCGCCAGAAGTGGGCCTCGGCGATGCCGTCGAACAGCTCGAAGCGCCGGCGCGCGCTCTCGCCGCGCGCCGGCATCAGCTTCAGCGCCTCCGAGTAGGACGCGACCGCTTCGTCGAACGCGAGGGCGCGGAACTGCCGCACCCCGACCTGCTGGAGCACTGCCGCCGCCCGCGCCGGGTCACCGGCCGCTGCGCCGCGCGAGAGGTGGTGGGCGATCTCCTCGAGGTGGGCCTCACGGTCCGCGCTGTGGAGCTGCTCCAGCGATTCGCCGATCCGCCAGTGCAGCTCCGCGCGCGCCGCACGACCGATGTCGCGCAGGACCGCGGTGCGGGTCAGCTCGTGGCGGAAGCGGACCCGGTCCTCCTCGACCAGGAGGAACCCGGTCTCGACCGCCTCGTCGAGGCCCGCGAGGGTCGGCAGATCGGCCACCGTCTCGAACAGCGCGGCGTCGAACTCGGTCCCGATGACCGCAGCGATGGTGATGGCGTCCCGACCGGGTGGCGCGAGCCGGGCGAGGCGCATGCGCACGACGTTCCTGACCCGATCCGGCATCGCGTCGAGGGCCGTGGGCAGGTCGGCCCCTCGCTCCCCCGCCTCGTGGAGCACCTCCTCCACGAAGAACGGGTTGCCGCCGGTGTGCCGGGCGAGCGACCGGGCCTCGTCCTCGGTCGGCGCCACGCCGGTGCAGTCGGCGACGAGCTCGGCGAGCGCGTGGACGTCGAGCCCGTCGAGCGGCACGACGTCGCACAGTCGATCCTGCACGAGCGTGGCGCGCAGGGCGCTGAGCGGATGGCCGTCGGCCACCTCGCCGTCCCGGTAGGTGCCGACGACCAGCAGCGACTCGGGACCGTTGCCACGGAGCAGGTGATCGACCACGTCGAGCGTGGTCGAGTCGACGACGTGGAGGTCGTCGAGGGCGAGCAGGACGGGCCGGCCCGCGCCGATCACGGTCACCACCTTCGCCATCGCCTCGAGCAGCGCGACCCGCCGGGCGTCGGGTTCGAGGTCGTCGCCGACCGGCTCGATCAGCTCGGCCAGCTCCGGCGCGGCCAGCGCCAGCAGGCCGGCGGAGGGTCCGAGCTCGCCGAGCGCGGACCGGAGCGCGGTGCCGAGCAGGTGGGGTCGCAGCGCATCGATCAGCACGCGGTAGGGCGCCCGCACCGAGCTGTCGCAACGACCCGATGCGACCAGCGCGCCGTCGGCGCTCGCGTCCCGGCACAGCTCGGCCAGCAACCGGGACTTGCCGATCCCGGCCTCACCCGCGAAGAGCAGCGCGCGACGTCCCGGTTCCCCGTGGCGCCACACGTCCGCGAACGCTTCGTGCGCGTCGCTCCGGCCGACGAACCGCGCGGCGGTGGCTCGGCCCCCGGCGGGCGGTCCCGCGTCCGGCGCGACATCGGGCGGACCGATCCCACGACCGAGCGCCCGGAAGGCCGCCCGCGACGGCCCGGTCAGGCCCAGCGCGCTCGCCAGCCGGTCGACGGTGGCCCGCCGTGCGGTCACGTGGATCGCCCGCTCCAGGTCGCTCACGGTGCGCACGCTCAGTCCGGCGTGCTCGGCCAGCTCCTCCTGGGTCAGCCGTGCCTCGGCGCGGTGGCGCCGGAGCGCGTCGGCGAACCCGCTCTCACTCGCCCGGGCCGGCGTTCCGTCGCCTCCCCACACCGGGGCTGATCGTACAGACCGGACAGAGACTGCCGGTTCGTACCGCGACGCGCGTGCGTCAGGAGGCGGACGGCAGGGCGAGCTGGCCCTGGAGGTCGGCGAGCACCGGCGACAGCGCGCCGCCGACCGGCCCGGCGAGCGAGCCGTCGTCGAGCGACGCGCGCAGCGCCCGCCGGTCACCGACGATGAGGACGATCTGCGCGCCGTCGGGACCGGCCACGAGCGCCGGGTGCGAGGCATCGGCCTCCTCGACGCGCACGTCCCCCTGCGCGAGCACGACGCCGTCCGCGTCCACCGAACCGGCGATGGGCGCCACGATCACCTCGGTGCCGATCGAGTGGCTCGGGACCGCTTCGCAGCCGGCCTCGCAGTCGAGGAACACGAGCACGGGACCGGCGGTCGGCTCGCCGGCGATGCCGGCCGCCATCCGCACACCCGGTGCGATCTCGGCCCACGACCCGGTCGCGTCGAACCCACCGTCGAGGTGGGCGCGGCTCGTCGACCCCATGGTGGTGGCGATGG
>JAFBAD010000383.1 GCA_019247975.1 Acidimicrobiia bacterium | reverse complement strand
ACGCGTACGGCCCGACGACCGCGCTGCTGGTCGAGCTCGAGGCGACGCTCAGCTCGGGCCGGCAGCTGCGCTTCGGGACCGACGAGGCCTGGCGCTCCACCCCGAGCCACGTCATCGGGGCGGACCTGATCGCGGGCGAGGTCCACGACCTCCGCCGCTCCGTCGGCGGTTGGTGCGCTGCCGGCACCGACCGGTCCGCGTGGGACCCGGTACGGGTGGCCGATCACGGGTTCGCGGAGCTGCGCGAGCCGATCGGCCCACCGGCCCGTCAGGTCGAGGAGCTGCCGGCGCAGTCGGTCACCGAGATCCGGCCGCAGCACCACGTCGTCGACTTCGGCCAGAACAGCAACGGCTGGGTCCGCCTCACCGACCTCGGACCAGCAGGCACCACGCTCACGCTGACCTACGGAGAGGCGCTCGACCCCGACGGTGACGTGACGCAGGCCAACGTGGACCAGCCGCCGATGAGCGTGAGCCGCGAGCTCGGCTTGCCCTTCCAGACCGACGTCGTGACCTCTGCGGGTGACGGCTCGGTCTTCGAGCCGCGTCACAGCACGAAGGGCTTCCGGTACGTGCGGGTCGAGGGTCACCCGGGGCCGCTCGACCGGTCGGCTCTCACCAGTGTCGTCGTGCACACCGACCTCCGACGCATCGGCACGTTCGAGTGCTCCGACGCTCGCCTGAACCGGCTGCACGAGGCGGCCGTGTGGAGCTTCCGCGGCAACGCCTGCGAGATCCCGACCGACTGCCCGACCCGGGAGCGATCGGGGTGGGTGGGGGACTGGCAGCTCTACATCGAGACCGCGGCGTTCCTCTACGACGTCTTCGACTGGTCGGCCCGATGGCTGCGCGACCTGGCCGCCGACCAGCTCCCCGACGGCCGCGTCACGAGCATCGTCCCGGACCCGAGCCCGCACGCACCGATCTGGGACGCGACGCACGGCTCGTCGGGCTGGGGCGACGCCGCGGTGCACGTGCCGTGGGAGATGCACCGCGCCACTGGGCGCACCGACGTCCTCGCTTCCCAGCTTCCCTCGATGCGGCGGTGGGTCGACTTCGCGGCGGCGCGGGCTGCGGGCCGGCGGCATCGGAGTCGGGTCGAGCGCAGCGCCGACGCCCGTCCGCACGAGCAGTACCTCTGGGACTCCGGTTGGCACTTCGGCGAGTGGCTCGAACCGGGGACCGAGATCGGTGACGCGCTCGGCGGCCTGGCCACCGCCGACCACGGTCCGGTCGCGACGGCCTACCTGTACCGCTCCGCCGCCGAGCTGGCGGCCATCGGCGAGCTGCTGGGCGACGACGAGACCGCAGCTCGCTACGGCGAGCTCGCGGGCCACGTCCTCGACGCCTGGCGACCGAGTTCATCGACGATCGCGGCCAGGTGCAACCGGCGACCCAGGCGAACCTCGTGCGGGCGCTCGCGTTCGGACTCGTCCCCGACGACCTTCGCGACCGGACCGCGCAGGATCTCGTCGACCTCGTCCGTGCGGCAGGCACGCACCTCGGCACCGGGTTCCTCGCCACGCCCTTCCTGCTGCCGGTCCTCGCCGACACCGGCCACCTCGACGTGGCCTACGAGCTCCTGTTCCAGGACACCGAGCCCTCATGGCTGCACATGACCGAGCACGGCGGCGCCACGACGATCTGGGAGGAGTGGAACGGCGTGCGGGAGAACGGCACGGTCTCGGCCTCGCTCAACCACTACAGCAAGGGCGCGGTCATCTCGTTCCTGCACCGCTACGTCGCCGGTCTGCAGCTCGTCGAGCCCGGCTACCGGCGGTTCCGCGTCGCGCCGCGACCGGGCGGCGGCATCACCAGCGCCCGCGCCACCCACGACGCACCGCACGGGCCGATCGAGGTGCGTTGGAGCCTCGGCGGCGGGCAGGGACGCGTGGCGGTCACCGTCCCCGACGGCACCGAAGCCGAGCTCGTCCTGCCCGACGGCACCACGGACGTGCTCGGGCCGGGCACCCACGACCGCGGCTGGCGCGAGGGGTGAGGCCGCGCGCGATGACTTCGCTCGTGTGCCATCGTCGGAAGCCCATGCGCATCGTCATCAGTGAGTTCATCAGCCTCGACGGCGTGATCCAGGCACCGGGCGGGGCCGAGGAGGACACCGACGGCGGCTTCCGGCACGGCGGCTGGTCCATGCCGTACTTCGACCCCGAGGTGATGGGCGGCTTCGTCGGCCGCGCGTCGGAGCAGACGGACGCGCTGCTGCAGGGACGGCGCACGTGGCAGGTCATGGCGGGGGCGTGGCCCGAGCGGAGCGGCGACCCGTTCGCCGACTGGATGAACAGCGTCCAGAAGTACGTCGTGTCGGACACGCTGACCGAGAGCGACGTCACCTGGAAGCCGACGACGATCATCCGCGGCGCGGACCTGGTCCAGGCGATCGGGGAGCTGCGCGACCAACCGGGCCGCGACATCAGCGTGATGGGCAGCGCGACGCTCGTGCGCTCCCTGCTCGCGGCCGACCTCGTCGACGAGCTCAACCTGATGATCGAGCCGATCGTCCTCGGCGGCGGCAAGCGCATGTTCCCCGACGACGGCGAGGCGCGCGGCTTCGAGCTGGTCGAGACCGCTACCGCATCGACGGGGGTGCAGGTCTGCAGGTACCGGCGCGCCCGCGGCTAGTGCCGGCCTGGATCGCCGCGCCGATCATCAAGCCGACGGCCGGCAGGTAGAAGACCCCGATCGTGAGCATGCCGAGGACGCAGCCGGCGCCGAGCAGGCACGCGGACGCGAGGCGGGCCGGGTAGGCCGCGCGTCCGGAGGCGAAGGCGCCGATCGCGGCGAGTACGACCGGCACCGCGAGCACGATCAGGATCGAGCGTCCTTCGGAATCGAGCAGCGACTGGTGGTAGGTGTGCGAGTACGCGCCGCCGGTCGAGGACATGCCCGATTCCGAGACGGTCGACAGGGGAGCGAAGGCCAGGACGGCGCCGACCGCGATGGCCCATGCGAGCGACAGGCGGGCAGTCATGACGCGTCCGGTGGGCGGGCGGCGAGCAGCAGCATCAGGAACTGCGCGGCGACGTCACGATGCGCCGGGCCGTCGTCGCCGAGCGCGGACGCGACGACCACGCCGTTGACCACCGACAGGATGAGCTCAGCCATCGCATCGGGTGCGACCCATGCAGGAAGCACCCCGGCCGCAACCTGCGCCTCGATGTCGTGCGCCAGCCCGGTGCGCAGCTCGCCCCAGAGGTCGCGCAGCCCGTCCTGCACCCTGGGCCGGTGCGGGGCTGCGGCGAGTGCGCCGAGGTAGACGGGGACGCGGTCGCGGCTGCGGTCGAAGAGGTCGTTGAGCAGAGCGACCGCGGCGGCCGCCCGCTCCGGGCCCGGCTCGTCCCGCCCCAGCAGGGCGAGGACCGGCGCCACCAGCTCGCGCGCCTCGGCCAACAGGGCCTCGGCGACCAGGTCGTCCTTCGAGCCGAAGTGGTAGGGGATCGCGGCCAGGTTGGCCGATGCCCGTCCGGCGATCTCCCGGGCCGTCGCGCCGCTCATGCCCTTCTGTCGAATGGCCTCCTGCGTCGCTCGGACGAGGCCGTCCCGGGTCTCCGCCGTCGCCATCGGCGAATCATACGTATGTATGACTCGCGGTTGCCAGCGGGTGAGAAGATGGACGCCGATGGGCGACGACTTCGACGCCGACCGCTTGGACGACGAGCGCGACCGGGACGAGCTCCGCCGTCGGTACTACGGGCTCATGCAGGAGCTGCGGGTCATGCTCCCCGGGGTCCAGCTGCTCGTCGGGTTCCTGCTCACGGTCCCGTTCAACCAGCGGTTCGCGCAGCTCGACGGGTTCGGCCGGGGCCTGTGGGGGGTCGCCCTGGTGTGCGGCCTGCTGTCGGTCGTCTCGTTCGTCACGCCGGCCGCGATGCACCGCTTCGGTGAGCGCACCGCCCGGGTCGAGCGGCTCGAGACCGGGATCATCTTCAGCCGGGCCGGCCTGATCTTCCTCGCGCTGACGCTGCTCGCGTCGACCGGGGTCGTGACCCGCTTCATCTTCGGCACCGCCGCGACGTGGGCCATGGTGGCCATCGTCGCTCTCGGCATCTTCGGGTGCTGGTTCGCCTGGCCGCTCGCCTCACGCCGGACGCGCAGCACCCCGGCCGCGTCGTTGCGACCGGGGCGCTGAGAGGGAGCGCGTCTGGCTCAGACGCGCGGTTCGTCGTACGTGCGGACGACCGGACGGTCGACCACGACGTCGCGACGGTGGGCGATCGTGGCGATCAGTCCGGCGATGAGGCCGACCGCTCCCGCGATCATCAAGATGAGACCCACCATGCGCAGGTCCACGTTGTCGATGTGGTCCGCCACGGCGTAGCGCAGGATCGCGCCCACTGCGGCGATGAGGATGCTGACTCCGATGGTCATGGAGACCTCCTGGAAGCTCGGGTCGCCGTCGTTGGCGACACGCTTGGTGACGTTCCCGTCACGGTGCGCTCACAAACGAGTACCCCTCCCCCGCAACAGGAGCACGATGAGGATGATGACCAGGATCAAGACGAGGGTGCCTATGCCTATGTACATGGCGCCCGCCTACCCGGTTCGCGTATCGCCGAGTACGCCTGGTCTTCAGGCTCCCTTCAGGTCCGGGACGCGCTTCTTCTAACCGGGCGGGAGTCGGGTACGTCCGTGACGGTCCCCCACCCCGTCGCAGCGCCCCGGCTCCCGTCCCAGCGGCCGGGGCGTTGCGCGTCACGCCTGGCGTTGTCACCGTTGTAACCTCCCCGCAACATCGGTTCCGCAACGTCACAGCGCTGGGGTGTGAGACGTCGTCATGCATTCGTCACGGGGTTGGTTCACGGCGGCCGCGGTCGTCCTCGTCCTGGTCGTCTCGGCCTGTTCGTACCTGCCGCAGAGCAGAGGGCGCGGCTCGCGGGTCGCACCTGCGTCAGGAGCGCTGCTCGGCACCTACACGGAGCCGAGCCGCCAGGACCGGGCCGGGCAGCAGACCGCCGTCCTGGGCGTCGAGTCCTCGATGGACCGCAAGCTCAACCTGGTCCACTGGTTCTATCCCTGGGGGAGCACCTTCCCGACGTGGCGTGAGCCGTGGGCGCAGTCGGGCGGCCGCGTGAACATGGTGTCGTGGGCGCCGCCCCCGTCGGTCAACGACGTCAACTCCGGGGCGTACGACCACCTCATCGATCTGCGGGCGCGCGGGATGAAGGCGTTCGGCAAGCCGATCCTGCTGCGCTGGTTCGCGGAGATGGACAGCTCGACGAGGCGCCGCCAGGCGGTGTCCCCGGCCGCGTTCATCGCCGCGTGGCGCCACATCTACAACCGCTTCAACGCGGCGGGCGCCACGAACGTCGAGTTCGTCTGGTGTCCCGACGCCTGGGCGTTCGACACCGGCGCGGGTGCGCAGTGGTACCCGGGCGACGACTACGTCCAGTGGACCTGCGCCGACGGGTACAACTGGGCGCCGAAGAAGCCAGGTTCCGCGTGGTGGAGCTTCGAGCGCACCTTCCACAACTTCTACAAGTGGGCGTCGAGCCGCTCGAAGCCGATCATCATCGGCGAGGTCGGCGCGGTCGAGGACCCAAAGCACTCGGGTCGCAAGGCGCAGTGGATCCGCGACATCGCGCTGACCGTCCGCCAGTGGCCGCGCGTTAAGGCGCTCGTCTGGTTCGACGCGACCGCCGGCACCCGCTCCGATCCGGGGCTGACCTACGACTGGCGGGTCGACAGCTCGCCGAGCGCGCAGGCGGCCTGGAAGGAGATCGGCTGGTGGAAGATCTTCCACCCGTACGGCTGATGGCCTACGGGCTGCAGCGCAGGCCTTCGTCCGGGAGCTCGAGCCGCTCGAGGTAGGCCGTCACCGGGCTGTCGAGGCAGCTGGAGCCTCGCCCGTACGCCGTGTGGTCGGCGCTCTCCCACGTGACGAGCCGGGCCTCGGGGAGCATGTCGTGGAGCTTCTGCGAGCTCGCGTACGGCGTGGCCGGGTCCTCCGTCGAGCCGATCACGACGACGGGCGGCACCTTGTCGAGCGCCTGCGCGGTCACGGGTGTGAGCGGGTCGCTGGGCTTCGGGTAGCCGTAGCAACCGGGCGTGCCCGTCGCGAACACGGCACCGAGGAGCGGCAGCTCGGCGCTCCACGGTGCTCGCAGCGCGTCGTCGCCGTCGGCGTCGGTGGCCCGGACCTCCTGGTCCGCGCACACGATCGCCTGGTTGGCGTCGGGGAGGTGGCTCCAGGTGCCGTCCTCCCGCCGGCCCGCGATCGAGTCGCGCAGCGCGAGGAGCAGCTGGCCGTTGCCCTTGTCCGCCGTCGCGAGCGCCGTCTCGAGGGCGACCCAGTTCTCCTTGGAGTACAGCGAGGCGAGCACCGCGCTGTAGAGCTCGCCGATCCCGGCCGTGCCACGGCGGCGGTGCTGGGTCCCGTGCGTGTCGGGCAGCGTGTAGTCGGCCGGCAGGCGCTTGCCGGTCTCGAGCTGGGCGACGAGATCGGTGAACGCCTTGCGGGGATCACCGTTGCCGAACAGGCACAGCGGCCGCTGCTTGCAGTTGGCGAGGAACGCGTCGAAGTCGTGTTCGAACGACCGGGCCTGTGCGTGCGTGGACTCGACCGGGTCGGCGGCGGGCATGGCCACCCCATCCAGGACCATCGCCCGGATGTGGGTCGGGAACATCGTCCCGTACTCGATGCCGATGGTCGTCCCGTAGCTGTAGCCGACGTAGGTGAGCTTGCGGTCGCCGAGCGCGCCGCGGAGCGCGTCGAGGTCGCGCACCGTGTTGCGGGTGCCGACCTTCGCCATCACCGCGCCCATCTTCGGGAGGCAGCGCGCGAGCTTCTGGTCGGCGAGCCGCTGCAGCGCCTGGCTGTCGGCAGGGCTGTCGATGGTCGGATCCGGGTCGGGTGCCTCGGCCTCCTGGTCGGTGGTGCAGTCGATGCCGTCGGACGCACCGGTGCCACGCGGGTCCCACGACACGAGGTCGAAGCGGTCACCCAGGCCCGACGGCACGCGGTGCGCGCCGATGATCTGGCGGAGGAAGTCCGTGCCCGGCTCGCCCGGCCCTCCCGGGTTGAACACGACCGAACCGATCCGCTCGTTGGGCTGGAGCGCAGGCTGGCGGGCCACCGCCAGGGAGATCATCTGGCCGTCGGGCCGGCTCCAGTCGAGCGGCACGCGCATCGTGGCGCACTGCAGCCCGTCCTCGCAGTCCTTCCACGCGCTCAGCCGGTAGCGACCGAGCGGCTCGGGGGCGCTGGTCTTCGGTGCGGTGGTGGTCGTCGAGCTCGTCGGTCCGGGTGCGGTGTCGCGCAGGTGGACCGAGTGGTCGGCCGAAACGCACCCTGCGGTGAGCAGGGCGACGAGGAGGACCGCGAGGGGGGTGCGCCGCCTGGTCAACAGACCGATCGACCCGCCGCCCCGCCGGCGACCCACGGCAGCCGGTCGAGGTC
>JAFBAD010000111.1 GCA_019247975.1 Acidimicrobiia bacterium | reverse complement strand
ATCATGATCGCCCCGGTCTCGGTCTGCCACCACGTGTCGACGACGGGGCAGCGACCGCCGCCGATCGTCTGCCAGTACCAGACCCACGCCTCGGGATTGATGGGCTCGCCGACCGTGCCGATGAGCCGCAACGACGACAGGTCGTGCTTCGCGGGCTCCGCATCGCCCCACTTCATGAACGTCCGGATCGCGGTGGGCGCGGTGTAGAGCTTCGTGACCTTGTACTTCTCGACGATCGACCACCAGCGGTCACGGCTCGGCGTGTCCGGGGTGCCCTCGTACATGACCGAGGTGACGCCGTTCGCGAGCGGCCCGTAGACGATGTAGCTGTGGCCGGTCACCCAGCCGATGTCGGCCGCGCACCAGTAGACGTCGGTCTCGGGGTGGATGTCGAAGACGTACTTGTGGGTGAACGCGACCTGCGTGAGGTAGCCGCCGGTCGTGTGCATGATGCCCTTGGGCTTGGCCGTCGTGCCCGACGTGTAGAGCAGGTACAGGAGCTGCTCGCTGTCCATCGGCTCGGCCGGGCAGACCGGGTCCGCCTCGGCCATGAGCTCGTGGTACCAGTGGTCACGGCCCTCGGTCATCGGGATCTCGGAGTCGTCGCCCGAGGCGCCGGTGCGCTGCACGACGACGACGCCGGTGATCGATGACGTGTCGGCCAGCGCGACGTCGACCGTCGGCTTGAGCAGCGCGGGCTGGCCGCGCCGCCAGCCGCCGTCGGCGGTGATGAGGACCTTCGCCTCCGCATCGTTGATGCGGTCGGACAGCGAGTCGGCCGAGAAGCCGCCGAACACCACCGAGTGCGCGGCGCCGATGCGCGCGCAGGCGAGCAGCGCCATCGGCAGCTCGGGGATCATCGGCATGTAGATCGCGACGCGGTCGCCCCGCTCGACGCCGAGGCCCTTCAGCACGTTGGCGAAGCGCTGCACCTCGGCCAGCAGGTCGGCGTAGGTGATGGTGCGGGTGTCGCCCGGCTCGCCCTCCCAGTGGTACGCGACGCGGTCGCCGTTGCCGGCGTCGACGTGGCGGTCGAGGCAGTTGCGGGTGACGTTGAGGGTGCCGCCGACGAACCACTTCGCGAAGGGCAGGTCCCACTCGAGGATCGTCTGACAGTCGGAGTCCCAGTCGAGGAGATCCGCCGCCTGGCGGGCCCAGAACCCCTCGAAGTCCTGGTCCGCCTCGTCGTAGAGGAACGTCCCGGCGACGAGCGACTGCTCCTTGAACGCCTCGCTCGGCGGGAACGTCCGGTCCTCGGTGAGGTAGTCCTCGATCTCGGGGGGGATGTCCGTGCTCAACTCGACCTCCGGCGCTTCGCTTCTCCGGCAAGGTCCTACTCGATGGGCCCCGGCCTGCGCAGGCCCGGTCGGTTCTCGGTACGTTCGGCGCCCGCGGCGGGCGTCCGGCGTACCAAGAACGGAGCCGCCTTCCTTCTGGGTGCGTTCGGTGCCCTCGGAGGGCGCCGGGCGTACCAAGAACGGATGGGGTCCTCAGGCGGTCCACTCGAGGACGGTGAAGGCTCCGAGGCCGGTCGGGTCGAGGAGGGCTTCGGACTCGCTGATGCGGCTGCGGGCCCGCAGGGCCTCCAGGTCGGCGACGGCCGCCCGCTCGGTCCAGACCCGGCGGCCGTCCTCGACCAGGGCGTCGATGCCGTGGGACCGGAGCCAGTCGGCCTGACTCGTCTCGACCGCCGGGGCGCGCACGCGCGCCAGCTGATCGATGCAGACGTCCGCAGTGATGTCCTGCTGGCCGAGGCGCTCGATCGGGTCGCCGCCGCGGCCCTGGCCCACGTAGGTCCGCAGCCAGTCGCCGACCGGTCGGGCGGCCAGCTCGGCGGTCCGCGCCGCGTAGTCGATGGCGACGACCCGGCCACCGGGCGCGGCGAGGTGGAGCGCGCGACGCAGCCACCGCCCGGCCTCGTCCTGCACCGGCACCCGCGCGCCGGGTGGCGCGCCGGGCGCGAGCGCGGCGATGAGCTGGACCTGGTCGTCCTCGGCCGGGACCAGCACCTCAGTCAGGCGCACCTCGTCGGCGTCGATGCCGACCCGCACCTCCTGCCACCTCCGCTCGGTCCGTTCGAGCACCCGGAAGGCGAGGTTGTCGAGCAGCTCGTTGGCGATGACCACGACCGGGCGGTCGAGCGACGGCAGCTCACCCAGGCTCACCACCACCGGGCCGACCCCGACGCGAGCAGGCCGCTCGAGGCCGTCCGCGTCGAGCACGGACGGGCCGAGCCCGAACGGGGGCGGGGTGAGATCGAGGGCGCGACCGTGCTCGACCCGCAGCGCCGCGGACCGGTCGACCAGGACGTAGCGCAGCGCCTTCGCGCACGCCGGCTCGGCGAGCAGGACGGTGCGGGCGAGCATGCCGGTGCCTGCGCCGGCCTCGACCACCACGTAGGGATCGGGGCGGCCCATCTCCTCCCACCAGCGGTCGAGCGCGCCGGCCACCACCGCCCCGAAGAGCGGTCCGACCTCGGGGCTGGTGATGAAGTCGCCTTCCCGGCGCCCGGGCCGCCCGCCCGTCGCGTAGAAGCCGAGCTCGGGGTGGTAGAGCGCCAGGTCCATCACCTGGTCGAACGGGAGCGGGCCGAAGCGGCCGACCCGCTTGGCGATGAGCTCCTCGAGCGGGTTCACCGGCGGGGCGCCGGCCGGCGCGTCAGCGTCCGGTCGCGACGGCGGCGAGGTCGGTCGCGACGTCGCCGAAGTGCCCGACCAGCCCGGGGAAGAAGCCGAAGGCGACGGTGGCGATCAGCGTGACGCCGAGCGCCATGGTGATGGCGGCGGGCACCCGGATGGGCGTGCGGTCGCCGTCGGGCGGCGCCTCGAAGAGCATGACCCGGGCGACACCGGCGTAGTAGTAGAGCGCGATCACCGAGTTCACCGCGACCACGACCGCAAGCGCGGTCGCGCTGGCGCCCCCGGCCGAGAGGATCGCCCGGAAGACCTGGAACTTGGCGAACCACCCACCGAGCGGCGGGATGCCGGCCAGCGCGAACACGAACACCGCCATCGCCACCGCGAGGCCGGGCGCGTACTCGAAGAGGCCACCCCAGGTGGAGAGCTCGCCCGACCGGGTCTTGCGGCTGACCGCGAGGATCACGGCGAAGGCGCCGAGGTTCATCGCCGTGTAGATGATGAGGTAGCTGACCACCGCGCGGATGGCGTTCCTCGCGACGTCCGGGTCGCCGCCCACCACCGCGAGCGGGGCGATGATGAAGCCGGCCTGCGCGACCGACGAGTACGCGAACAGCCGGACGACGTTCGTCTGGCGCAGCGCGATCAGGTTGCCGACCGTCATCGTCAGCGCGGCCAGGATCCACATCATCGGGCCGTAGATGTCGTCGCGGCCGTAGAAGGCCACGAAGATCAGCTCCATGATCGCCACGAAGCCGGCGGCCTTCGACGCGACGGACAGGAACGCGGTGACCGGGGTGGGCGCGCCCTCGTAGGTGTCCGGCGCCCAGTTGTGGAACGGGACGGCCGACACCTTGAAGCCGAAGCCGACCAGCGCGAACACGATGCCGACTGCGGCGACCGAGCTGCTCCCGAAGCTGCCGTTCATCTTCTGGCCGATCTCGGCCAGGACCGTCGTGCCGGTGCCGCCGTAGATCAGCGACATGCCGTAGAGCATCACCGCGGAGGCGAAGACGCCCATCAGGTAGTACTTCATGCCGGCCTCGTTGCCCGTGGGCTCGCGCTTGCGCCAGCCGGCGATGAGGTACGCGGGGATCGAGAGCAGCTCGAGGGCGACGAAGCCGGCAGCCTTCGACGCGACCGACAGGAACGCGGTGACCGGGGTCGGGGCACCCTCGTAGGTGTCCGGCGCCCAGTTGTGGAACGGAACGGCCGAGACCTTGAAGC
>JAFBAD010000155.1 GCA_019247975.1 Acidimicrobiia bacterium | reverse complement strand
ATCTGCTCGGAGGTGACCCCGACCGCATCGACCAGCTCGTCGAGCGCGAGCTGCAGGCCCTCGGCGACGAAGTCGACGTCGGGGAGCACGTCCGGGCAGGCGAGGAGCCCGAAGTCGAGGCTGTCGAGGTAGCTCATCACGGTCATGTTGAGCCCCGACCCGTCCATGATCGGGCCGACCGGATAGATGGCCTCCATGCGGGCCCCGATCGAGTACAGCGGGAACGACGGACCGGGCACGTTGGAGATCGTCACGTTGAACAGCGGACGGTGCCGGCCGGCCACCTTCATCCGGGTGTACAGGCGGGCCGCGGTCCCGGCGAGGGCCGGCGCCGCGAACTCCGCCCAGTCGGTCAACGTGTCGGCCCCGATCGCGTTCTGCTGGTCCTTCACGTCGACCATGCAGTCGTGGATCGCGTCGAGGCGCTCGACCGGATCGTCGACGTCGGTGGCGAGCGACGTGAAGGTGGACGTGACCCGGTTGCCCAGCGCGTCCTTTTCCGAGTCGGAGCGCACCGACACCGGGACCATCGCGACCAGCGGCCCGTCCGGGTGCTCGTCCCGCGCCTCGAGGTAGCGGCGCAGCGCGCCGGCGCACAGCGCAAGGACGACGTCGTTGACCGTCGCGCCGGTCTCCTTGCGGATGGCCTTGACCGCCGGGAGCGACACCGACCGGTACGCGTAGCTGCGCCGGGCGGTGATCGGCGCGTTGAACGAGGTGTGCGGCGCGGAGAACGGTGACGGCGGCGCGAGCCGCGGCGACTCCCGGTTGCGGCGGCGCACCGCACGGACCGCACCGGCCGTCTTGAACCCCGCCTTGGCGACCCGCAGCGGCTGGCGGGCGAGCGAGGTCGCTGCGTAGCCCAGCAGCTCGAGCTCCGACGGCACCCGGTCGGGATGCCACTCCTCCTCGGGCTCGTGCACCGCGATCTCCGGCGAGAGGTCGAGCAGCGCGACGGTCATCTCGTTGCCGGACGCGCCGTCGATCGCCGAGTGGTGCACCTTCGAGAGGCAGCCGACCTTGCCGCCCTCGAGTCCCTCGATGACCCACACCTCCCACAGCGGTCGCGAGCGGTCGAGGGGCAGCGCGACGAGCCGGCCGACCAGCGTGGCCAGCTGCTCCTGGTTGCCCGGCGACGGGATCGCGGTGCTGCGGATGTGGAAGTCGATGTCGAAGTCCGGGTCCTCGATCCACAGCGGGTGGTGCAGGCCGAAGGGCACCTCGGCCAACCGCCGCCGGAACGGCGGGGCGAGGTGGAGGCGCTGCCCGTAGACCCGCTTCACGTCCTCGAGCGTCACCGCGCCGGTGTCGCCCGGGTCGAGGACGATGAGGCTCGCCACGTGCATGTGCGACGTGGGCGTCTCCATGTAGAGGAACGAAGCGTCGAGACCGGTGAGTCGCTGGATGGTGGCCTCCTCGATCGGCGCATGCTCGTACGGCGGTGCGGCCTCTTCCTAGTCCCCGTCGCTCAGCTGTGCTCGGCGACCCAGGCGTCGATCAGCTTGCGGGCGATGCTGATCCCGGGTGGCACCTGCGGCAGGTCGTCGACCCGGTACCACTGCGCGTCGACGATCTCGACCGGATCGATCTCGATGTCGCCCCCGAGCCAGGTCGCGCGGAAGCCGAGCATGAGCGAGTGGGGGAACGGCCACGGCTGGCTGCGCTGGTAGCGGACGTCACCGACCTGCACGCCGACCTCCTCCCGCACCTCGCGGACCACCGCCTCCTCGACGGTCTCGCCCGGCTCGACGAAGCCGGCGAGGCAGCTGTACATCGGTGTCGGGAAGGCGCGGCCCCGAGCCAGCAGCACCTCCTCGCCCCGCTCGACGAGCACGATCATGGCCGGGGCCAGGCGGGGGAAGGCCATGAGCCCGCACTCGGGGCAGCGGCGGGCCCGCTCGCCGTCCATCGCCTGGGTGGCCGCGCCGCAGCGGCCGCAGAACCGGTGGGTGCGCGCCCACTCGACCAGCTGCACGGCCCGGCCCGCGATGGCCCAGCCCTGCTCGCCGAGCGTCGCGTGCAACGTGAACAGGTCGGTCGGTTGCAGCGCGTCGTGGTCGCCGACGAGCTCGACCGCGTCGACGTCGAGCGCCCACTGCTCCTCGTCGCCCAGCCGGCCGAGGTAGTGCGGCTCGCCGTCACCCGGCGGTGCCTCGACCGGCAACGTGCCGTCCGTCGCGACGAGCACGGATGCGCCCTGCACAAGCCACCAGCGGCGGGTGGACGGCGGGCCGTCGGACGAGGTCGGGACGGTGCCGGCGATCCACTCGTTCATCGGGCGGAGACTAGGGAGGTGGGGCGAGGGCGCGATGCACGATCAGCGGCCGGCGTCGAGGAAGGCCGGAACCATCGCGAGGAGGGCATCGGTCCGCTGGGGCACGTCGACGTGCAGCGCGCCGGGCAGGACGGCGAGCTGGGCGTCGGGCAGGAGATCGACGAGCTCGAGCACGTCGGCGAGCGGCCAGAAGTCCCGGTCACCGAAGATCAGCAGGACGGGAGTCGTCAGGGATCGCAGCTCGTCGTTCCACCCGGGCATGGTGTGGACCATCGTCGAGGTCTTCTCCGCGGACGCCTCGAACCGGGCGGGGTCCGGGGCGACGGCCTCGTAGGAGGCCCGCATCCGCGCGAAGTCGTCCGCGGTCGGCATGCGGTCCTCGGGCAGCGGCACGCTCTCGCGGCCCGGCGGGCGGTGCGGGTCGGCCGACGCGATCACCACCTTGCCGAGCCGAGCGGGCGCGACGATCGCCATCGCGCACGCCACCATCCCGCCGAGGCTGAAGCCGAACACGTCCGCTTCGGCGACGCCGAGGTGGTCGAGGAGCGCGAGCACGTCGCCGGCCAGCAGCTCGACGGTCGTGGCGCGATCGGTCAGAGCGGTGTGGCCGTGGCCCTCCAGCTCCACCGCGATCACCTGTCTGCTCGCGGCGAGCGGCTCGAGCAACGCGCCGAAGGTGAGGTCGATCGTCATCACGCCGCCGTGCAGCAGCACAAGGGGTCGACCGGTGCCGTGCACCTCGTAGTAGAGGTCCAGTCCGTCCAGCGGCGCGTAGGGCATGGAGGGGTGACGGTGCGCGGGAGCGCGACTCATCGCTCCCGCGTCGCGACGACGCCGCGCAGGTCGCCTTCGTCGTCGGTCCACGCCTCGATCCCGGCGAACCCCGCGGCGCCCAAGGCGCCGGCGGCTGGGTCGAACTGGTCACCGCCCAGCTCGAGCAGCAGCGAGCCGCCGGTGCGCAGGATGCGGGCCGCGTCGGTGATCACCCGGCGGACGACGTCGAGGCCGTCGTCGCCTCCGTCGAGCGCGACGAGCGGCTCGTAGGCGCGCACGTCGCGGGGCAGGAAGGCCAGCCGGCCGGTCGGCACGTACGGCGCGACCGCGGTGACGACGTCGAAGGCGGCTGACGCGAGCGGGCCGCCGACGTCACCGACGCAGGCCGGCACGCCGTTGCGCTGCGCGCAGCGGACGGCGGTCGGGTCGCGGTCGACCGCGACTACGCGGGCGCCGGCGACGACCGACCCGACGTGCACGGCGATCGCACCGCTGCCGCAGCAGAGGTCGGCCGCACGTCCCCCGGCCGGCAGGAGGGCTGCCGCCCGCGCCGCCAGCGCCTCGGTCTGGCGCCGGGGCGGGTACACGCCGGGATCGATCCGCAGCCCCGCGCCGCAGAAGGTGGTGCGACCGGTGATCCACGCCAGCGGCTCGCCCGCCTCCCGGCGGGCGACCCACCCGTCGATCACCTCCGGCGAGGGTGCGGCGGCGAGCAGCTCGCCCGCCTCCTCCTCGGCGGCGACGCAACCGGCGTGCGCGAGGCGCTCGACGACCTGCGCCCGCACCCGGTCGGCGTTCAGGGGTGCGCGAACGAGTGCCCGCCCTCGACCTCGAAGCCGAGGTCGTCGACGTAGCAGAACCACCAGTCCTCACCGGGTTCGTAGGACTGGATGAGCGGGTGCCCGCTGCTGTGGAAGTGCGCGGTCGCGTGCTTGTTCGGCGAGCTGTCGCAGCAGCCGACGTGGCCGCACACCATGCAGAGCCGCAGGTGGACCCACTGGTCGCCGGTGCGCAGGCAGTCCTCGCAGCCGGTGCTGCTCGGCTGGACGTCGCCGGCCTGGTCGAGGTGCGTACAGGTGTCGCTCATGTGTGGTTCCCGTAGACGCGGTGGGCCGTGACCAGCACGGCGGTCCGGTGTTCGTCCGCCATCACCCGGTCGTAGGTGTCCCAGTCGTCGTGGGTACCGCCCGCGGCCTGGAAGACCTGCCGGAGCAGGAGCCGCAGTGCGTCGGCGTCGATCTCGGGGTGCGGGTCGTCCGGCCCGACCAGCTCGGCCGTGCCCTCCGCGGAGGCCCACTGCCAACCGGCCCGCACGGTGACGGTGCACCGGGGATCGGCCCGCAGGTGCTGCAGCTTCCGCGTGCCGCCCGCGGCGACGATGCCCACGACCTCGTCGCCCGTGCGGGGGTGGGGCAGGACGCCGCCGTTGACCACGCTCGACTGGGCGGTGCCGTCGGCCCGCAACGTGGTGACGACGCACAGCCCGTGGTCGAGCGGGACGAGCGCAGCGAAGCTCGAGAGACCGGTCATCGTCAGTGCCTCAGGTAGGCGAGGGCGGCGACGGTGAGCGCCTCGACGCCGCTGCGGAGCGTCGGGTCCGGATCGACCATGAAGCCGGGGTGGTGGTTGGACGGGAGCGACCGGATCTTCTCGAAGAGGTCGTCGCCGGGTGCGCTGGCGATCTGCTCCGCGCTGGCCCCGCCCCAGAACCAGAACGCCGTCGGGATCGTGCGGGGCGTGGCGGGGTCGCCGTCAGGGTGGGCGAAGAGGCCGAAGTCCTCGCTGCCCATGATCGGCTCGGGCAGGTCCATCACCCGCTCGGGCCCGAACCAGTCGAGGTGGGCCTGCTTCACCTGGTCGACGACCGCGGCGTCGTTGCTCGTCACCGGACCGCCGTCGTAGCGGACGATCTCGGGTGGCTCCGGGCAACCGGCGGCTTCGGCCTCGGCCCGCACGATCCGCTCGATCGCGTCGATGACCCGGCGTTGCACCTTGTCGTCGTAGCTGCGGATGTTGATCGAGAACTTCGCCCGGTCCGGGATGATGTTCGACTTCGTCCCGGAGTGGAACTGGCCGACGGTCACGACGGCCGGCTGCACCGGCTCGATCTCGCGGGAGACGATCGTCTGCAGGCGGCTGACGATGAACGCGCCGACCACGATCGGGTCGACGGTCGACTCCGGGCGTGAGCCGTGCCCGCCGCGGCCGATGACGGTCACGTCGATGCTGAGCGTCGCCGCCATCATCGCTCCGGGCCGGTGGAAGACCATCCCGGCGGGCAGCGCCCCGACGTGCTGGCCGAGCACGACGCCCGGCGTGCCGAACCGGTCGTACAGGCCGTCGGTCAACATGTCCCGGGCGCCGGCGATCCGTTCCTCGGCGGGCTGCGCGAACCAGAGCAGCGTGCCCGCCCACTCGTCGCGCGCCCGGGCGAGGAGATCCGCGGCGCCGACCATGCAGGTCGTGTGGGCGTCGTGCCCGCACGCGTGCATCACCGGCACCTCATGGCCGTCGGGATCCTTCGCCACGACGTCGCTCGCGTAGTCGAGGCCGGTCTGCTCCTGGACCGGGAGCGCATCCATGTCGGCGCGCAGCGCGACGGTCGGCCCGTCACCGTTGCGGAGCACGCCGACCACACCGGTGCCGCCGACCCCGGCGGTGACCTCGTAGCCCGACGCGGTGAGGCGGTCGGCCACGATGCCCGCGGTGCGGACCTCCTGGAACGAAAGCTCGGGGTGGCGGTGCAGATCGACGTAGCAGGCCCGGAGGTCCTCGAGGGCGCCGTCGAGCGGCGCCATCACCCGGGCCAGCTCGGCCTGGTCGTGGCTCATCGGCCGTGTCTAGCTCGGCTCCGGGCCGACGACCATCCAGGGCGTGCCGAACCGGTCGGTGCACATCCCGAACGCGACCGAGAAGAACGTCGGCTCCAACTTCTGGTTGACCGTGCCGCCCTCGGCCAGGGCGTCGAACACCCGGTTCGCGTCGGCGACGTCGGCCGCGTCGTAGCTGCACATCATCCCCTGGACCGGGCCGAAGGGGACGTTGACCGGGTCGTCGGAGCCCATCAGCAGCTCGTCGCCCACCTTCAGAGCGGCGTGGATGACGACGTCCTCCTGGCCCGGGGGCGTCTCGCCGGGGACGTCCTTCATGGTCAGGATGGTCACCTCACCCCCGAAGATCTCCCCGTAGCGGGTGTAGGCGTCTCGGCAGTTGCCGCCGAAGAACAGGTAGGGACGAAAGGCCATGGTTCCTCCTCGGGTGCAGTCGCTCGTCTGACGACGTGGGCGACGCTGAGTCATCGGTCGTGCGGGCTCATCGGTCGTACGGTGGCGCCGTGACCGTCCTCGTGACCGGCGGGACGGGGCTGATCGGCTCGAACATCTGCCGGCTCCTGATCGAGCAGGGCGACGGCGTGCGGGCCCTCGTGCGTGCGGGCAGCGATCACCAGCCGCTGGTCGACGCCGGCGTCGAGCCGGTCGTCGGCGACATCACCGATCGGGCTGCGGTCGTCTCGGCCGCCCAGGGCTGCGACGCGATCGTGCACTCGGCCGCGGTGCTCGGCTTCAACCAGCAGGATCCGGGCGAGCAGCGGGCCACGAACGTCGACGGTGCGCGGCACGTCTTCGACGCGGCCGAGGCCCACGGCATCAGGGCGGTCGCGCTGAGCACCACCACCTTCTTCCGCCACGACACCCCGCTCACCGAGAGGTCGCCGGTGGTCGACGAGCCGAGCGACGACCCGTACACCGTCACCAAGGCCGCCGCCTTCCGGGATGCGATGCAGCGGGTCGAGCGGGGTGCCGACGTCGTGGTCGTGGTGTCCGGCGGCGCGTTCGGGCCGGGCCTCTCGGTGCCGCGGGCGATGGCGGTGACGAGCTTCAACCGGGCGCTGCGTGGAGCGCTCAACGGCAAGCTCCGGGAGTACGTCCGCTACCCGGTGCCGTGGGTGTTCGCCGAAGACGTCGCCGCCGCATCGGTCGCGGCGATCACCCGAGGCGCGACCGGCACGAAGTACCTGGCGTTCGGGCGGGAGGACGCGCAGAGCACCGCGTCGTTCCTCAACGTCGCGCTCGAGGTCGCCGGTTCCGACGAGCGGGTCACCGACGTGGTCCTCGACGAGGACGACCCCGACGCGCGGGAGCGCTGGGGACCGAGCCTCGTCGCGCTGGCGCGGCGGACCTTCCCGACGCCGTGGTTCGACAACGCCCGCACCCGCGCGGAGCTGGGCTACGAACCGCGCCCGCTCCGCGATGCGCTGGAGATCACCGTCGACTGGCTCCGGGCCAACGGTCAGATCAGCTGACGCTCACCTGACGTGCTGCCAAGGTCAGCTCACCTGCCCTCTGGGCAGAGGTAGCGGCAGGTCGGTGTAGGTGACGATGCCGGGCGGTGCCGCGACCACGAGCGGGATCGCGTTGATCGCCGGCATCGCCGTCATGATCATCCCGAGCACCATGAACTCGGCGAAGGTCGTCGCCTCGAAGTCGGGCGGCGGCAGGTAGTCGACCTTCACCCGCACGGTGGGCCGGCCGTCGACGGTGATGACGTGGCCTTCCTCGATCGTCCAGTCCGGCTCGAGGGTCTGGCCCTTCTTCCACCGCACGTTGAGCTCGACCACGGTGCGGTCGCCGACGCGGCCCTGCCAGCTCGCCGCGACGCCGGCGACGCAACCGGCCGCGATCGTCCACGAGTCCATCACGACGTCCTCGGTGGTCTTCGCGTACTCGAGCTCGCAGACGATGTCGT
>JAFBAD010000208.1 GCA_019247975.1 Acidimicrobiia bacterium | reverse complement strand
TTGTCGCGCTCACCGCTTGAAACCGCCGACCGGTATTGCCTTCAGAGATCGCTCACTCGGACTCGGGGTCGACCAGGCGGTAGCCGACGCCGGGTTCGGTGACGAGGCGGCGGTGGTCGGCGGTGTCGCCGAGCTTCTTGCGGAGCTGGCTCGCGTAGACCCGCAGGTACTGCGTCTCGGTGCCGTACTCCTCGCCCCACACCGCCTGGAGGATCGCCCGGTGGGTGAGGACCCGGCCGGGGTGGCGTGCGAGCACGGCGAGGAAGCCGAACTCCTTGGGGGTGAGCGAGAGCGACCGGTCGCCGACCGTCACCGTGTGGTGGGCCTGGTCGACCTCGACGTCGCCGACCCGCTGCACGGGATCGCTCCCTGCGCCGGCGACCGCCCGCGTCCGGTGCCGCAGCGCGACGCGCAACCGGGCCAGCAGCTCGGGCGTGGAGAACGGCTTCGTGACGTAGTCGTCGGCCCCGGTGTCGAGCGCGGCGACCTTGCGATCGTCGGCGCCGTCCGCGGTGAGCACGATGATCGGGACCTCCGACCACTCCCGGATCCGCCGGCACACCTCGATGCCGTCGAGGTCCGGCAGCCCGAGGTCGAGCACGACGGCGGCCGGGTCGGAGGTGGCGATGAGGTCGATCGCCGAGGCGCCGTCGGTCGCGGTCTCGACCTCGTAGCCACGGGCCCGCAGCGCGACGGTCAGCGCCCGCAGGATCGCCGGCTCGTCGTCGACGACGACGATCGGCCGCTCGCCGTCGTGCTCGGTCCGTACGTGATCAGGCCCGCTTCGATCAGGCATCGTGCACCGGGAGCGTGAACGCCATCGTGGTCCCGTGGCCGTCGGCGCGAGCGGACCCGTTCCCCGCCGTCGATGTGGTCGCCACCGAGATCGCGCCGCCGTGGGCTTCGACGACCGCCTTGGCGATGGCCAGGCCGATGCCCGACGACGCGCTGCCGGCACCGGTCCGGAACGGGGTGAACACCGCCTCACGTTCGCGCTCGGGGATGCCCGGGCCCTGATCGGCCACCGTGACCCGCACCCAGCGGTCCCCGTCCCGCCGGGCCGCGAGGTCGATCCGGCTGCCTGCGGGCGCGTGGCGGACCGCGTTGTCCAGCAGGTTGGTGACGACCTGCTCGACCAGGGTCCAGTCCGCGTCGACCAGCGGCAGGGTCAGCGGCACGTCGAAGGCCACCTTCTTGTCCCGCACCAGCCGGCGGTGGCGGCGGACGGTCTCCTGGAACAGCTCGGACAGCGCGATCGCCTGCCGCTCGGGCGTGAGCACGCCGGCCTCGATGCGCGACATGCTCAGCAGGTTGGCGACCAGGCGGTCGAGCCGCTCGGCCTCGTCGGCCAGCAGATCGAGCAGCTCGTTGCGGGTCGCCCGGTCGTAGGACTCGGTGTCCCGCAGGTCCGACGCGACGGCCCGGATGGTGGCGAGCGGCGTGCGCAGGTCGTGGGACACCGACCGGAGCAGGGCGCTGCGGTGCGCGTCGGCCAGCTCGAGCGCTCGGGCCTCGAGGGTCAGCTGCTCCTGCTTGCGGCGGATCGACTCGTTCTCCCGGTCGAGGACGCGGATCTCCTCGGCCGCCCGCTCGGCCTCGCGCCGGCGGTCGGCCTCCTGGCCGACGAGCGTGGCCGCGCCGAGACCGACGCCCGCGAAGGCGATGAGGTCGACCACGTCGTCGGCGATGTCGACCTTGAGCGTGCCGTAGGGACGCAGGAAGGCGACGTTGAACGCCAGCGCCGAGGCGACCGACACGGTGACCGCGGCCCGGCGGCCACCGACCAGTGCGGCGAGCACCCCGGGAATCAGCAGGACGAGGGCGTCGGTGGTGTGGTCGAGGCGCGACCGCGCCGGCAGCAGCACCGCGATCGCCACGACCAGGGCAGCCAGGCCGGCCAGCAGGCCACGCACGGTCCGGCCCGCCGGGGATCCGCGGTCGCCGATCACGACCGCGGATCCTTGCGCGTCCGCCCTTCCCGAGCAGAAATCGAGGTCTGCCGAGCCGAGCCGTGCGATCAGCGGCCGAGCTGCAGGACCTGGTCGGCCCGGGCGATGACCGCCGGCCGGTGGGTCACCACGAGCACGGTGGCGGCTCCCGCCGTCGCCCGGAACAGCCGGTCCCAGACCTCGTTCTCGGTGTCGACGTCGAGCGCGCTCGACAGGTCGTCGACGACCAGCAGCTCGGGCCGTCGGACGAAGGCCCGGGCCGCTGCGGTCCGCTGGATCTGCCCGCCCGAGAGGCGGACGCCCTTCGGTCCGACGATCGTGTCGGTGCCGTGGGGCATCTCGGCCAGGTCCTCGTCGAGGCAGGCCCGGTGCAGCGCCTCGGCCAGGTCGTCGTCGTCGAGGCCCAGCAGCACCGTGTCGGCCAGCCGCTCGCTGAACAGGCGGGGCACCTGCGGGAGGTACGACGCCCGCGGTGGCACCAGGAAGGCGGAGCGATCGGCGATCGCGCGCCCGTTCCAGCGGACCGTGCCGCCGTCGCTCGGGATCAGCCCGAGCACCGCCCGCAGGAGCGTCGACTTGCCCGAGCCGACCGGCCCGGTGACCACTGTGAACGAGCCGCGCTCGAGCGTGAGGTCGACCGGCGCGAGGTCCCACCCCGGGAACACGACCGTGAGCCCGTCGATCGTGAGCCGGTCGAGGCGGAGGTCGTCGTGACGGGCGGCCGGTCCGACCAGGCTGTGCGACTCGAGCTCGCCCGGGCCGTGGCGGAGGTGGGTCACGACCGGCGCGGTGTACCCGCGCGGGTCGTGGTCGGGCAGCAGCTCGGCCAGTCGCGCCACCGACACGTCGGCCTGGCGCTGGTAGGCGCCGACCCGTCCGACCCAGCGGGGGAGGGAGGCGAGCACGGTGATGTAGGTGGTGAAGAGGCCGAGGTCGCCGATCGTGAAGTCGCCGCGGCGGATCGAGGGTGCGACGAGCAGGAGCGCGAGACCGAGGCCGAGGTTCCCGGTCGCCCCCGACAGCGTCTGCACGAGCTGGGTGCCGACCTCGTCGCGCCGGGCCGCCTTCGCGCGGACGTGACCGAGGTCGTCGAAGCGCCGCAGCACCGCCTCCTCGGCGCCGGCCGCCTTCACCGCGGTGATCGATCCGAACGTGTCGCCGATGAAGCCGGTGACCTCGGCGGTCGCCTCACGGGCGGTGCGGCGCCACGCCCGGAGGACCGGACCCAGCCAGCGGAACAGCCACACGACCGCGAGCACCGGCACGCTGACGACCAGGGTCGTGCGCAGGTCGATCGTCGCCATGATGATCAGCGCGAGCAGCGACGCGATGCCGACGCCGGACATGTCGAGCCAGACGTCGAGCACGAGGCTCACGTCCTGGCAGTCGTCCCGGAACCGGCTGACCGCCTCGCCCGGCGAGCTCGGCAGCTTGCCTGCGGCCGGGCCGGGGTCGACGGTCAGCGAGCGCATGATGTTGAGCCGGGGGACGGTGTGCCAGCCCACCCACGCGCCGTGCCACTGCACGACCATCGCCAGGAGCAGGAGCCACCGGCTGACCTCGACCGCGCCGAGGATCAGCAGCACGGCGGTGACCGAAGGGCCGCCCCTCGGGTCGGTGATGGCGTGGTCGAGGATCCACTTGAGCAGGAGCCCGACGAGGATCGGCGCGGTCAGGAAGACCACCCAGCCCAGCCAGGACCACAGGTACGCGATCGGGTCGCACCGCAGGATGCGCCAGGCGACCCGAGCGCTGCTCGGCATGTCCTCGTCCGCGAGGACGTGGCCGTCGGTCACGACGCCACCTCCGCCTGGGCGGCCGCGGAGGCCTGCAGGAGGTGCGTGTAGCGACTGGCGGGATCGGCGGCCAGCGCGGCGCGGTCGCCGAGCTCGACCACGCGGCCGTGGTCCATCACGAGGATCTGGTCGGCCCGGTCGAGCGTGGCCAGGCGGTGGGCGATGATCACGACCGTGCGGCCGGCGAGCAGCCGCTCGGTCGCGCCGATGACCCGCGCCTCGGTCGCCGGGTCGAGGCGGCTCGAGGCCTCGTCCAGGAGGACCAGGCCCGGGTCGGCCAGGAGGACCCGGGCGAACGCGAGGAGCTGCGCCTCGCCGGCCGAGAGCGCGTCGCTGCCGGCGAGCGCGGTGTCGAGCCCGTCGGGGAGCGCGGCCACCCAGGAGCTGAGGCCGACGTCGCCGAGCACCTGGGTGAGCCGCTCGTCCGACGCCGGCCAGGCGTCGAACAGCGTCAGGTTGTCGCGCAGCGACGCCCGCAGCAGCTCGACCTCCTGCGTGACGACACCCACGCGGCGGCGCAGGTCCGGCGCGGTCGTGTCGCGCAGGTCGACGCCGCCCAGCCGGACCGCCCCACTGGTCGGATCCCAGAAGCGGAGCAGCAGCCGGCCCAGGCTGGTCTTGCCGCTGCCCGTGCGGCCGAGCACGCCGAGGACCGTGCCGGGTGCGATGTGCAGGTCGATGTCGTGCAGGACCGGGTGCGCGTCGGCTTCGTCCTCCTCGTCCTCGTAGACCAGCTCGACGTGGTCGAGCTCGACCGACAGCGGGCCGGCCGGCAGGGCCACGCCGGAGCCGTCGACGATGCGGGGGTGGGTGGCGAGCATGCGCGCCGCGCGGCGGGCGCCGGCCGCCGCCTTGCG
>JAFBAD010000108.1 GCA_019247975.1 Acidimicrobiia bacterium | reverse complement strand
TTCGCCACCGGCCTCGACGATCCGGTCGACACGTACCGGGACATGCGGGGCGACCGCGTGCCGTTCGGCCTCGACCTCGAGTGGGAGACCGACGGCGGCGCGTACTCGTACCCCGGCGTCACCCGCTACGAGGTGCCGTGCCGGGTGCACGGCGAGATCCTCGTGAACGACGAGCGGATCGACTTCGACGGCTGGGGCCAGCGCGACCACTCGTGGGGGGTCCGCGACTGGTGGACCCTCAACTGGCTGTGGTCGGCCGGTCGCCTCGACGACGGCACCCGCTTCCACGCCAGCCACATCCGCCTCGGCGACGACCCGGTCTACGCCACCGGGTACGTCCAGCCGCCGGGCGGTCCGATGGCCCCGTTCGAGTCGGCGGAGCGCCACCAGCTGCTCGACGACGAGGGGTTCCCGCTGTCGGCCTCGCTGACCACCGACAGCCTCGGCCTGGCCATCGAACCGGTCGCGTTCTCGCCCGTGCACCTCGTCGCGCCGGACGGCCGCACCAGCCGATTCCCGCGAGCCCTGTGCCGCTTCACCGACCAGCCCACCGGACGCTCCGGCGTGGGCTGGTGCGAGTGGAACCAGCCCCAAGCCTGAAGCAGGGCGGCGTCAGGGCCCAACTACGATCGTCCGGATGCTCGGAACCATCCTGGCCGCCGGCGGTGTGCTCGATCCGAAGTTCTGGATCGAGAAGGTCGGGCTGTTCGGCATCTTCGCGATCATCTTCGCCGAGACCGGCCTGCTGATCGGCTTCTTCCTCCCGGGCGACTCGCTGCTGTTCACCGCCGGGTTCATCGCCTCGGGGCCGGACCTCTCGAAGATCGGCATCACCGAGGACATCAGCTTCCCGCTGGTCCCGCTCATCATCGGCGTCGCGCTGGCCGCCGTCATCGGCGACCAGGTGGGCTACATGTTCGGGGCCAAGGTCGGCCCGTCGCTTTTCCGCCGGCCCGACAGCCGGCTCTTCAAGATCGAGAACATCGAGCGGGCGCAGCGCTTCTTCGACAAGTACGGCGCCAAGACGATCGTGCTCGCCCGGTTCGTGCCCATCGTCCGGACGTTCGCCCCGGTCGTCGCCGGCGTCAGCAAGATGAAGTACCGGACGTTCCTCGCCTACAACGTGATCGGCGGCGTGGCCTGGGGCGTCGGCATGGTGCTGCTCGGCTACTTCCTCGGCCAGGTCACCTTCTTCCAGGACCACCTCGAGCTCGCGGTCCTGTGCGTGGTGGCGATCTCACTGATCCCGATCGTGTTCGAGGCCCTCCGCGCCCGACGCCACCAGGAACCGGCCCTCTCGGAGCCCTGACCCCAATCCGACAAACCATGTAAAACTGCAGCCGATGCGCTTTCGAGCGCGCAGACTGCTGCGGCTTGCGCCGGTCCTCGTGGCCACCGTCGCCTTCGGGCTGTGCATCTGGGCGCCCGGGCCCGTCACCGTGACCTCGGACGAGCCGAACTGGCTCGCTCGCTCCGAGCAGTTCCGCCACGCGCTGGCCCAGGGCGACCTCCACGACGCGAACGCCATCCTCCCGGCCACCCTGATCCAGCACCAGACGAGTCCTGGGGTCACCACCATGTGGGCCGGGACGATCGGTCACGGACTCGTTCGCCTGGGCCAGCGCGTCGGGCTCGTCGACGAGCGTCCCGAAGGGCCACGCACCGAGCAGGTCATGCTGCGGGCCGGGCGGGGGGTCGTGTCGTTCTTCTGCGCCGTGGCCCTGGGCTTGTTCATGTGGGTGTCGTCGCGGCTCGTCGGCCGCCGCGTGGCCCTGGTCGCCGGCGCGTTGCTCGCCTGCGAGCCCTTCCTCATCGGTCATGCCGGTGTGCTCCACACCGACGCGTTGGTCACGTTGTGGGGAGCGACATCCATCGCGGCGTTCGCCTCCGCGTTGGCGGACCGCCGGTGGCACCGACCGAGCCTGGTCCTGTCGGCGGTCGCGGCGGCGCTCGCCTGCCTGACCAAGGTCAACGCAACCGTGCTCATCGCCGGTGCGGTGGTCGTGCTGCTGCTGGCGAGCTCGCTCGCGCGCCGGGCGCGTGGCGGGTCGCCAGCGCCGCTGCGGTCCAGGGTGGCCGGTATCGGCGCCTGGTCGGGAATCGCAGCGGCCGTGTTCGTCGCGCTCTGGCCGGCGATGTGGGTTGCGCCGATCCGGTCGTTGCGTCAGTGCCTCGACGCGTTCGGCCAAGCGGAGTCCACCGACCGCACCTACTTCCGGGGCGTCACGACCAACCATCCGGGGCCGGCCTACTACCCGGTCGCGATCGTGATGCGGGCGACCCCGTGGCTCGTCGTCCTCGGGCTGGCTGGCCTCGTGGTGATGACGACGTCAGCGTTGACGAAGCGATCGGGCGCCCGCGCCGAGGCGATCTCGATCGGCGCGCTGATCGTCGCGCCGGTGCCGTACCTCGCCGCCATCAGCCTTCCGGCGCAGCGCTACGACCGCTACGCGCTGCCGGTCTTCCCGTTCATGGCGTTGGCGGCCGGCGTCGCGGTCGTCGCTCTGGCATCAGCCCTGCGCGTGCAGCGCGGCTGGCTCGTGCCGATCGGACTCGCAGTCCTCGCCGTGCCGCTCCTGCTCGAGCGCACGATGGCGCCGTACGAGATCTCCTACGTCGATCCGCTCATCGGGCAGAAGCGGGCGCAGCACTGGATCCTGCTCGGCTGGGACGAGGGCATCGAGCGACTGGGCTCGGACATCGACCGGCGCGAGCACCGCCGGTGTGACGACATCGACGTGCTCGTGTTCAACCAGGCGTTGGCCATCGCGGTGCCGTGCGGTCGCCTCGACGGCGCCGGCCGCCCGAGGTCCGAGCGGCGCGACTTCGAGTACGCGATTCACTACATATCGCAGCGCCAGCGCGGCCAGTTCGACAACTTCTACGACCCGATCGAGCGCCACGGGACCCTCGTCGACTCCGTGCGCATCGGAGGGGTCGACTACGCCGACCTCTGGAGAGTCGGCCGGCGCCGCTAGGTGCTAGGAGGCGACTGCCTCGGCTTCGATCTCGATCCGCCAGCGGGGGTCGAGCAGCCCGGCGACCACGATGCCGGTGCACGCCGGCCGCACGTCCCCGAAGACCTCGCCGTGCACCCGGGCGATCGTGGGGAAGTCCTCGGCGTCGACCATGAGCAGCCGGGTGCGCACGACGTCGGCGCAACCCGATCCGGCTTCGGCCAGCGCGGTGCCGATGATCTCCAGGCACCGCCGGGTCTGCGCCTCGACCGACGGGTCCACCTCGTCGTCGGGCCAGATCGGCGCGGTGCCCGCGACGACGATCCGGTCACCGACCCGCACGGCCCGGGAGTACCCGGCGATCTGCTCGAACGGGCTGCCCGACGAGATGCGTTGACGCTCCATCGCGGGAACCTACCGACGTTCTGTGGCCCGATTCGGGACATATCGCGTGCCCGAGTCCCGGGAACGACCGTACCGTGAGGCTGCGGAGCGCCAGCGGAGCGAGCGCCGGGACGAGAGCCGGATGCCGAAGGCCGACCTCCGGAGGAGGTCGCAGTGTGATGTACGAGCGGTTCGCGGACGTGTACGACGTGATGAACCGGGGGGCGGGCAAGGACTACGAGGCCGAGGCGGCGGCGGTCGCCGAGCTCGTGCGGGCGCGGCGGCCGGACGCGCAGAGCCTGCTCGACGTCGCGTGCGGCACCGGCGAGCACCTCCGCCACCTGCAGCAGTGGTTAGCGGTCGAGGGCCTCGAGCTCAGCGAGCACATGGCGGCGATTGCCCGGGCCAAGCTCGGCCCCGACGTCCCGGTGCACGCGGGCGACATGCGCAGCTTCGACCTCGGGCGCACCTTCGACGCGGTCACCTGCATGTTCAGCTCGATCGGCTACGCCCGCGACGCCGCGCAGCTGCAACGAGCCGTCACGACGATGGCGAAGCACCTCGCACCGGGAGGCGTCCTCGTCTTCGACGCGTGGCTCCTGCCCGAGCAGTGGCACGACGGCCACCGCGTGGCCCACGCGGTCAACGAGGCCGACGTCGCCCTCGCCCGGCTCGACACCAGCTACCGCCAGGGGCGCGACTCGGTGCTCGACTTCCACTTCGTCGTCGCGACGAGCGACGGCGTCGACCGCTTCACCGAGCGCCACGAGCTCACGATGCACACCGCTGCGGAGTACGAGGCCGCGCTGCGATCGGCCGGCTGCGCACCCGAGACGGTGCCGGGTCTCCCGGACGGCCGGCTGCGCTACGTCGGCGTGCGCTCGGGCTGACCTCGATCAGCCCGAGCGCAGGAGCCGGTTCGTTCAGTCCATGACCGTGGCGGGCGTGGCGGGATCCGCCTCACCGATCGCCGCGGCCGATCGCTTCGAGTAGGCGATCGCCACGACGAGCACGACGAGGGCCACCCCGGCGATCGCGTAGCGGGCGCCGTCGTTGTCCCGCAGGCTGATCACCGCCGGCAGCACCAGCAGCGACACCAGGTTCATGACCTTGATCAGCGGGTTCAGGGCCGGGCCGGCCGTGTCCTTGAACGGGTCGCCGACCGTGTCGCCGATGACTGCGGCCTTGT
>JAFBAD010000054.1 GCA_019247975.1 Acidimicrobiia bacterium | reverse complement strand
TCAAGGCCGCCTTCGCGAGCGCGTCGGCGGCGGTGGCGGCCGCCATCGACATGCAGCGGGCCGCCGACCGCTACGGCCGCCGGGCCGACGCCGTCTCCCCCTTCCAGATCCGCATCGGGGTCAGCGTCGGCGAGGTCACCGAGGAGGACGAGGACATCCACGGCGTCGCGGTGATCGAGGGAGCCCGGCTCGAAGCCATGGCCGGACCGGGCGAGATCCTCGCGACCGACCTGGTGGTCCGACTCGGGCAGCGCCGCCTCGACGTCGGTTTCGAGGAGGCCGGCTCGCACCAGCTGAAGGGCCTCGAGCAGCCCGTCACCGTGTTCCGCATCATCGACACCTCGTCGGATCGCGACGCCCGCCAGGTGCCCCGCGCAGTTGCGCTCGACCGGCGGTATCCGCTCGTCGGTCGAGCCGAGCCGCTCGCCGCGGGACTGCGGATGTGGGACCGGGTCGAGGGTGGCGCTGCGGCGACCGTGCTCGTCGCCGGCGCGCCGGGCATCGGCAAGTCCCGGCTCGTCGCGCAGCTCGTCGACCGCGCGCACGCCGACGGCGCGCTGGTGCTCGCCGGGGTGTGCGACAGCGACCTCGCGGTCCCGTACCAGCCGTTCGCGATGGCGTTCACCGAAGCGCCCGCGGCCGACGACGAGCTCGCGCTCGCACTGGACGAAGGGACCGGCCCGCTCGGGCCCCTGTTCCCCGGCCGGCGCAGCGGCCGCTTCGAGGACGCGGGCCCGGCGGCCCGCTTCGAGCTGTTCGACGCGGTGGTCGGCCTCGTCGACCGTCTGGCGCAGGACCAGCCGCTCGTGCTCGTGCTCGAGGACGTGCAGTGGGCGACCGCGTCGACCGTGCAGCTGCTCCGCTACCTCGTGCGCAACGCGGCGGGCACGAGGGTCCTGCTGCTCGCCACCTACCGGAGCGAGGAGGTGGGCGTCGACCACCCCCTGCACGACGTCCTCGTCGGGAGCCACACGTCCGACGACGTGGTCGTGCTCGACCTCGAGCCGCTCGGGCTGCCCGATGTGACCGAGCTCGTCGCCGGCCGCGTCGAGGGCGCGGCGCCCGAGCGGGTCGACGACTTCGCGCGGCGGGTCTTCACCGAGAGCGGCGGCAGCCCGTTCTTCGTGTGCGAGCTGCTCGACCACCTGGCCGCGACCGGCGGCCTCGAACGCCTGCTGGACCACGGCGACGGCCAGGCCGACCT
Source organism: Acidimicrobiia bacterium (assembly GCA_019247975.1). Classification (GTDB taxonomy): domain Bacteria; phylum Actinomycetota; class Acidimicrobiia; order Acidimicrobiales; family Iamiaceae; genus JAFBAD01. The sequence continues at coordinate 5,707 of JAFBAD010000054.1, read as the reverse complement.
GCCGGTGCCCGACTCGGTGCGCGAGGTGGTCGGCCAGCGGCTGGCCCGCCTGCCCGAGGGCTCCGCCGACCTCCTGTCGAGCGCGGCCGTGATCGGGCTGACCTTCGACCTCGACCTGCTCAGCCACCTCTCGACCCGACCGGCCGAGCAGGTGCTCGAATCGCTCGAGCAGGTGGAACGGGTCGCGCTCGTGCGCGAGGTGGAAGCGGGCCGGTTCACGTTCGCGCACGCGATCGTCCGCTCCACGCTGCTCGACAGCATGAGCGCCACCCGCCTGGCCCTGGCCCACCGGCACGTGGCCGAGGCGATCGAGGAGCTGCGCAGCACCGACCACGACGAGCTCGCCCACCACTGGCTGCTCGCCGGCGTCGAGGCCAAGGCGTACGCCAACCTGGAGCTGGCCGCCCGCCGCGACCTCGAGGCGCTCGCCTACGAGTCGGCCGCCGAGAAGTACCAGGCGGTGCTCGACTACGACCGCCGCAGCCCGTCGGCCGACGCCTCCTCCACCGCGCGGGCGTCGCTGGGCCTCGGCCTGGCGCGGCGCGCGCTCGGCCAGCCGGACTACCTCGCGGTGATCGAGGAGGCCGGCCGGCTCGGCCGCCGCCAGCGCGACGCAGACGTCGTCGCCGAAGCGGCCCTCGCGTCGGTGTGGCCCGGCACGTTCTTCGTCACCGCCGGCGACACGCAGACGAGCCTGGTCGAGCTGTGCGAGGACGCGCTCGCGCTGATCGACGACGACGACCCGCGCCGCCCCCGTGTCCTCTCGACGCTGGCCGCCCACCTGACCTTCGACCGCGACCGCGAGCGACGGGGCGAGCTTCTCGCCGAGGCGCTGGAGCTGGCCCGCGAGTCAGGTGACCCCGAGCTGATCGGCACCGTGCTCGTCGCCGAGTACCAGGCGCTGTGGGATCCGAGCACGGTCGAGCGCCGGGCTGAGATCGCGCAGGAGGTCGCACGGATGGCGCGCGCGTCGGGTGAGGTCGACCTCGAGTTCTTCGCTGGCTTCTTCGCGGCGATCGGCGCGTCAGAGCGGGGCGACATCGCGGCGGCCCGCCGGCACGTCGAGGCGCTCGCCGGTCCCGTCAGCGCGTCGCAGAACTTCTACTTCGGCTTCCTCGTCGAGCGGCTCGCCGTCTCGCTCGACATCCTCACCGGGCGCGAGGGCGTGCAGGCCGAGATCGACGCGGTCGCCGAGCGATACGCCGGTACGCACGCGGACACGTCGGGCTCCTGGTCGTTGCAGACCGGCGGCCTCGCCCTGCAGACCGGCGGCCTCGGCACGTTCGAGCCGGCGCTCCGGGAGATGATCGAAGGGTCGACGATCGCGGTGAACTGGCAGGCGCCCTACGGCCTCGCGCTCCTCGACATCGGCGACCGTGACGGCGCGATGGCCGTGCTCGACGAGTTCCAGGAGCCACCGTTCGACTTCTTCTGGCTCACCACCGTGCAGACCCTCGCCGACCTCGCGATCGCGCTCGACCGCCGTGACGTCATCAGCCGGCTCCTCGACCAGCTGCTCCCCTACCGCGACCAGCTGGGTGTCACCGACTCGGGTTCGTTGTGCCTCGGTCTCGTCGGGCGCACGCTCGGCGGCCTGGCGCTCGCCCTCGACGAACACCCAACCGCGATCGAGCTGCTCGACGACGCCGTCGCGCGCGCCGACGAGATGGGCGCCCCGTTCGAGGCGGTCAAGAGCAGGCGGTTGCTCGCGCAGGCGCTCCTCGCCACCGGGCAGCGGGCCGATGACGTCGACGAGCTCGTCACCACCGCGACCGAGCTCGCCGAACGTCACGGCTTCCACGTCGAGCTGGAGATCCTCACCCGTGTACGCGAGATGGCGCGCGGGTGAACGCACGGGTTCGACGAGATCCACAGGTTGTTCCCCTACCGATCCACAAGGCGCCAGCCGTACGGTCGACGGCGTGCCCGCTCCGGACGCAGTTCGCTCCTCCACTCGCCGGATGGACGCCTCGGTGGCCATCGAGCTCGGGCTGGTGGCGCGCTTCTTCGAGCGCCTCGGTGACCACGCGGTGAACGTCGTGCGCCGGCTCAGCTACCTCGGCGACGTGGCGGGGAGCCGGCGATGACATCGATCGACCTCTCGACCACCCGCATCCCCATGGTCGACGCAGCGCTGGCCGCCGCCCGCGCCGCCACCAGCGCACCCCGCACGTCGTCGATCACGGTCACCGGCCTGCCGGAGTCGAACCACCTGTCCGAGCAGCTCCGGCGGGCGGCCCGGGCCGCCGGCGTGGAGACGCCGGTCGGCCGCCGGCTGCTGCGCCTGCGCGACGAGCTCGACAGCCACGCGCTCGCCGCGTCGGTCCTCGAGGAGTCCGGCGGGACCACCGCCCGGCACCTGCTGCGCCGGGGGGTCGACGCCGTCGCCGCTGACCTCGCCGCGGTCAGGTAGCCAGGCGGGCCCGCTGCGGGCCGGTCGTGGCCTGCGGGTCGTCAGCCGACGCGAGGCCGGCGTGGAAGACCCCGAACCGGGTGAGCGCCGAGCCGGTGAGCAGGGCCAGCCCGGCCGCGACGCCCACCGGCCGCCGATGGCCCGCCACCGCGGCAGCGACCGCGCCGAAGGCGGTGCAGGCCTTGGCCGCCCGCAGCAGCTTGCCGGCCCGACCCTCGTGGTACGCGTGGCCGACCTCGTCGCTCATCGACCGGGTCATCGCCTCGAGCGACAGCTCTTCGACGAGCGACGCCACGGCGGCAACCTGGCGAGCTGGCCCGCTCTCGCCCGACGGCGCGGCGACGAGCGCGAGGCCCGCGGCGGACGACGCCGCCGACGCGCCGAACACCACCGGCATCAACTTGTGCCCGTCGTGCCACGCCGGCACCGCGGTGTCGGTGACGAGCACGGCCGTGTACGTCGCGACCGCTGAGCCGAGGACGGCGGCCGAGGCCGTGGCGGCGGCCCCGATGCGCGGCGCCCGCCCGGTGAGGTCGCTCAGTGCGGCCACGCCGGCCGCGGGCCCGAACCCGGAGAGGATCCACGAACCGACGCTCATCGGCGACGTCGGCTTGAAGACCCGCAGCATGTTGTAGAAGCGGCTCGGGCGACCGAGGTCGTGCACGAGCGCGGCCGCCGACAGCGTCACGCCGCCGAGTGCGCCCAGCTTGGCGACCCGCGCGGTGCCAGGGCGGCCGCTCGCCTGCGCAGCGGCACCGAAGATCGACGACGCGCCGGCGAGCCCGCCCACGAAGAAGTAGCCGGCGATGTCGCGGCTCTTCCACGTCGGCCGGTTGAGCACCGGCTGCCCGTAGTACGAGACCGGCTCGGCGTCGGGCACCATGCGCTGCTCGCGTCCGCCGCCCCGGCGCCGCCGGGCCACCTGCTCGGGTGCGGCGTGGCGACCCGAGCGCGCGCCTTCCACCCCGTCGACGGTGACCGCGTCGACCGACATCAGCGCCTCCTCATGAACGCCAGCGCGGCGCCGGCCAGCAGGCCGACCGAGGCGAGGCCGGCCCGGCCCCACATAGCGGGCAGGTCGCGCGTGCACACGACCGGGTCGGGCGGCAGCCCGTACACCTCGGGCTCGTCGAGCAGCAGGAAGATCGAGCCCTGGCCGCCGACACCGTCGTCAGGATCGTCGCCGTAGAGCTGCGCGCCGTCGATGCCGGCCGTCTGCAGCTCGCGCAGCCGGTCGCCGGCCCGCTCCCGCATCTCCTCGAGCGGTCCGAACTGGATCGACTCGGTGGGACAGGCCTTCGCGCACGCGGGCTCGAGGTCGTCGCGCAGGCGGTCGTAGCAGAGGGTGCACTTCCAGACCCGCCCGTCGTCCTCCCGCTTGTCGATCACGCCGTACGGGCACGCGGGCACGCAGTAGCCGCACCCGTTGCAGACGTCCTCCTGCACGACGACGGTCCCGAACTCGGTGCGGAACAGCGAGCCGGTCGGGCACACGTCGAGGCAGGCGGCGTGGGTGCAGTGCTTGCACACATCCGACGCCATGAGCCACCGCATGCCCTCGCGGTCGACGTCCACCGGCCGCTGCTGCTCGATGAACGCGACGTGCCGCCACGTGTTGGCCCCGAGCCCCACCGTGTTGTCGTAGGAGAACCCGGTCAGCCCCTGGTGGTCGTCGGGGACGTGGTTCCACTCCTTGCAGGCGACCTCGCAGGCCTTGCAGCCGATGCACACCGACGTGTCGGTGAAGAAGCCCATCCGCTCCGGCTCGACCGCGGTCACGGTGCGGTCCCCGTGTGCTCGGTGACGCCGGCTTCGCGCCGGTGCGCCTCGACGAGATCGAGGCGGGCCTGCCCCTTCGGCCGGCGACCGGGCCGGATGTCAGCAGCCAACGCCTTCACCTCCTGGATGTGCGAGCTGGGGTCGAGGACCATGGCCGTGAGGTCGTTGGCCGAGTCACCCGGCGCGAGGCCGTTGGTGCCCCAGTGGTACGGCAGACCGATCTGGTGGATCTGGTGCCCGTCGAGGCGCAGCGGCGGGATGCGCTCGGTGACGAGGACCCGCGCCTCGATCGCTCCGCGAGCGGTGATGACCGTCGCCCAGCCGCCGTGCTCGAGGTCCCGCTCCTTCGCGAGCGCGGGTGAGACCTCGCAGAACATCTCCGGCTGCAGCTCGACGAGGTACTTCACCGACCGCGTCATGCCGCCTGCGGTGAAGTGCTCGGTGAGCCGGTAGGTGGTGGCCACGAACGGGTACCGCTCGGAGCCGGCCTCGTCGCCGCTCGGCTGGTAGCGGTTGACCTCACGGGGGTACAGCTGGCGCGCCGGGTTGCGCTGCTGCGGGTACAGCGGGTTCTGGACCGGCGAGTCCTGCGGTTCGTAGTGCGTCGGCATCGGCCCGTCGCCGAGCCCGGCCGGCGCGTACAACCAGCCCCGCCCGTCCGCCTGCATGATGAACGGGTCGGTGCCGCCGATCGCGTCCGGCCCCTTCGCGCCTTCGGGCGGCTCGTAGTCGGGCGGCCGGTCCGGGATGAAGTCGGGCACGTCGTGGCCCGTCCACTTCCCCTCGTCGGCGTCCCACCAAACGAGCGCCTTGCGGTCGCTCCAGGGCTTGCCGTCGGGATCGGCCGACGCGCGGTTGTAGAGGACCCGGCGGTTGGCCGGCCACGCCCACGCCCACTCCTCGGCCACCCAGTCCTGCTCGGTCCACGGCTTCTTGCGGGCCGGCATGTTGGTGCCACCCGCGTAGCAACCGCAGTAGATCCAGCACCCGCAGGCGGTGGAGCCGTCGTCCTTCAGCTCGGTGTAGGCCGACAGCGGCGAGCGATCGGGCCCCCAGCCGTTGATCTCGGCCAGCACCGCCTCGGCCGACGGTTCCTGGTGGCCGCTGTGGGTCGGGTACTCCCACGTGAGGTCGAGGACCGGCCGGTCCATCTCGTCGGTCGAGTCGGCCAGCCGCTCCCGGATGCGCTGGCCGAGGTGGTACATGAACCAGAGGTCGCTGCGGGCGTCGCCCTTCGGCTCGACCGCGGCCCAGTGCCACTGAAGCCAGCGGTTCGTGTTGGTGAAGGTGCCGTCCTTCTCGGTGTGCGCAGCGGCCGGGAAGAAGAAGACCTCGGTGTCGATGTCCTCGGTGCGCAGCTCGCCGGTCTGGATCTCGGGCCCGTCCTTCCACCAGGTCGCGCTCTCGATCAGATCGAAGTCGCGCACCACCAGCCACTCGAGGTTGGCCATGGCGAGGCGCTGCGCCCGCCCGTTGGCCGAGCCCACCGCAGGGTTCTCCCCGAGCAGGAAGTAG
>JAFBAD010000322.1 GCA_019247975.1 Acidimicrobiia bacterium | reverse complement strand
CCTGTTCGTCGTCTCCCGCTACCGGGAGGAGCTGCGGCAGGGCCGCGATCACGACGCTGCGCTCCTGCGCACGATGCAGACCGCGGGGCGGACCGTCGCGTTCTCCGCGCTGACCGTCGCGGTGTCACTCGCCGCGCTGTTCGTCTTCCCGATGGCCTACCTGCGGTCGTTCGCGTACGCCGGCGCCGCGGTCGTCGCGCTCGCCGGCATCGGCGCGGTGATCTTCCTCCCCGCGCTCCTCGCCGTCCTCGGTCCCCGGGTCGACGCCGGCACCCTCTGGCACCGCAAGCAGAAGCCGGTCGGCACCGGCTTCTGGCACGGGCTCGCCCACACGGTCATGCGACGACCGATCCCGATCGCGCTCGTCGTCATCGCGGTGCTCCTCCTCCTGGGCGCGCCGTTCCGCCACATCCAGCTGGGCCTCAGTGACGACCGCGTGCTCACCGAGACCGCGCCCGTCCGGGCGGTCAACGATGCGTTGCGCACGGACTTCGGCAGCTCCGAGGCCGGGGCGCTCCCCGTCGTCGCGGCGGGCGTGTCGGCCACACCGACGTCCAAGGTGATCGACCGCTACGCGAGCCGCCTCTCGGCGCTCGACGACGTCGGCCGGGTGGACGCGGTCACCGGCTTCTACCAGGACGGCAAGCGCCTGTTCCCGCCCATCGACCTCAACAAGCGGTTCGCGTCGGACAAGGGCACGTGGCTGTCGGTGGTCCCGACCGTCGAGCCGTTCTCCCCGGAGGCCGAGCAGCTCGTCAAGCACATCCGGGCGGTCGACGTGCCGTTCACGGTGACCGTCGGCGGGCCCTCGGCGCAGCTCGTCGACAGCCGGGCGACGCTCATGTCCCGCCTGCCCGTCGCCATCGCGATCATCGCGGTCACGACCTTCGCGCTGCTCTTCTTGATGGTGGGCAGCCTGCTCGTGCCGCTCAAGGCGCTCCTGCTCAACGTGCTGAGCCTGTCGGCGACCTTCGGTGCGATGGTGTGGATCTTCCAGGAAGGCCACCTCGCGAGCGTCCTCCACTTCACGCCCACCGGCTCGATCGACATCTTCACGCCGATCCTCATGTTCTGCGTCGCGTTCGGCCTCTCGATGGACTACGAGGTCTTCCTGATCTCGCGCATCAAGGAGGAGTACGACCTCGACCACGACAACGAGAAGGCGGTCGCGGTCGGCCTCGAGCACACCGGTCGGATCGTCACCGCCGCTGCGCTCCTGCTGTCGCTGGTCTTCATCGCGTTCGCGACGTCGGAGGTCGCGATCATCAAGCTGATCGGGCTCGGCCTCGCGCTGGCCGTCCTCGTCGACGCGTTCCTCATCCGGGCCACGCTCGTGCCCGCCTTCATGCGGCTGGCCGGACGCGCGAACTGGTGGGCCCCCCGGCCGCTCCGCCGGTTCCACCTGCGCTGGGGCGTCTGGGAATCCGAGCCGCTCGCGATCCTCGATCGGGCCGACGAGAAGACCTGACCGGCTACTGCACGGTCTTGGCGTCGGCCTCCCGCAACCGCTTCGCCATCGCCCGCAGCAACTTGTCGCTCATGTTCGGCAGCTCCTTGAGGAGCACCGAGAAGACCCGCGCGCCGAGCACCCCTAGGGACGTCGGTGCCGTCGCCACGACCGTGGCGTTGCGGGGACCGGGGTCGAGGAGGGCCAGCTCGCCGAAGGACTCCCCCTCGCCGAGCGTGCCGATGCGCCGGCCGCCCCGGGCGAGCTGCACGCTGCCTTCGAGCACGGTGTAGAAGGCGTCGCCCGCCTCACCCTCGGCCATGACCTCGGTGCCTTCGGCGACGGTGACGACCTCCATGTGCCGGGCGATGATCCCGCGCTCGCGCTTGGAGCACGACGCGAACAGCGGCACCTGCTCCAGGCCCGAGACGATCTGCGAACGACGGGACATTCAGGCCTCCATCGAGTGCGACTCCGCGGCGACGAGGTCGAGATCGACCACGCCCCGCCTGCGATCCCAGCGCTTCAGCGACACCTCGCCGCCGTCGATCTCCACGTAGCTGCTGCCGGTCAGCCAGTTGCCGGAGTTCACGAAGGTGCCGTGGTCGAGCTCGACCACCTCGGCGTTGTGCGTGTGCCCGAACACGACCGTGTCGAAGCCCCGCTGGAGCAGCATGTCGGCGGCCTCGTAGTAGTGGCTGGCCGCCTGCGTGTCGCCGGCGGCCCGCTTGTGGCGCCGGTCCTCGAGCCGCTTCTGGGCGCGGGTCCAGAGCTGGTAGGTGTCCGGGCTCAGCACGAGGAAGCGACCCGCAGCCCACGCCGCAGCTTCGTAGAGGTCGGGGTGCCGGGCGAAGAACGGGTCGTAGATGTGGCCGTGCTCGATGCGGATCCGCTTGTCGCCGGACCGCAGGTTGATGAACGGCGAGACCTTGGCGAGGAGCAGCCCTTCGAGGAAGTGCTCGAGCACCATGTCGTGGTTCCCGACGATGTAGTGCACGCGCCCGCCGCCTTCGCGCAGCTGCTGCATCTTCTGCACGACCGGCACGGCGTCGGCGGCCAGGCGGGACATGCTGGTCTGGAGCATCTCGAACCCGTCGCCGTTGATGCACAGGCTCGCGCCGCAGTCGCGGACGTGGTCGAGGAACCCGAGGATGCGGTCGCGCGCGGTGGAGGCCGGGTTGCCGAGGTGCAGGTCCGAGATCACGAACAGCCGCTCGGCCTTCGCGTCGATGATCACGGCAGCGCGGCGGGGTCGCCGACGGGCGTCGATCGGCGCAGCGCGCCGCTCAGCTGGCGGAGGAGCTCGAGGCAGAACGTGGGATCACGGCGGATGCGCACGAGGAGCTGCCCCTGGCTGATCACCAGCAGCCGGGTGTCTTCGATCGCCTCGACCGTCGCCGACCGGGGCATCGACTCGAGCACCGACATCTCGCCGAAGAACTCGCCTCGCCCGCGGGTGCCGAGGACCGTCACCGTGCCGTCGGCCTCGGTGCGGGTGATGCGCACCGAACCGGAGGCGATGACGTACATGTCCGACCCCGGCTCGCCCTGGCGGACGACGAGCTCACCCGCCGCCACCGTGATCTCCGGCGCCCGCCCCTTCGACACGTCTCGTGCTCGAACCATCCCCTACCGCTCCCCTACCCGGCGCCGCACGCTACTTCGGGTTCACCGTGATCGTGTCGGAGCTCGAGTGCCCCGTCGGATCGCTGACCGTCAACCGGAAGCTGAGGACCGCCTTGGGCCGGTTGCCGGCGACCTTCGCCTTGACCTTGTCCGCATCGGTGAGGGTCACCGGCGGACCCTCGATCTGCTCCCAGTGGTACGTGAGCGGCTGACCGTCCGGGTCCTGCGACGCGCTCCCGTTGAGGCCGAACGATCGCTTCCTACCGACCGTCTTGTCGTCGCCGGCGTGCGCGACCGGGACCAGGTCCGAGTCGTCGTTCACGATCGTGAGCGTCGCGGTGTCGTCGTCGATCGTCGCGTCGGAGGGATCCGTGAGTCGGATGGTCACCGTCTCGTTCGGCTCGAGCAGCTGGTCACCCACCACCTGGATCGGGATCGTCTTCATGGTCTGGCCCGCCGCGAAGGTGATGCGGCCCGTGTTGGCGGCGTAGTCCGTCGGTGCGTCCGCGGTCCCACCGACCGTCGCGTAGCTGACCGAGACGGCGTGGGTGCTCGCGTGGTTCAAGGTGACCGGGACGTCGACGGTCTTCGTGCCGCCGTCGCCCTCGTCCGCGCTCGCCGTGCCGCCGCTGATCCGCACCGGCGGCTCGGCGTCGAACAAGCGGCCCTTGCTGGCGCTGACCCCGACGTTGCCGGCCGCGTCCACCGCCTGCACGATGAACTCACTCGTGGTCGTCCCCTCGGGCACGGTGCCGGTGCCCGACCAGTGCCCGCCGGCGCCCTGGGTCAGGTCGAGCGACGACCAGTTCCCGCTGCCGGTGCCGTACAGCACCACCACCCGCTGCACACCGGAGTCGTCGGACACGACGGTCGAGAACTGGACGCTCGTGCCGTTCAGCGCGCTGTCGACCTGCGACAGCTCGGGTGGCGTCATGTCGGAGCTGGTCGAGTACAGGACCTGGACGTTCACCCGGTCGTAGAGGCGCTGCACGCCGACGCCGGCCGCGTCGTCGGTGCCGTCGCTGAAGTACTGCCCGGGCACGACGACCAGGCGCTGTCGCTGCGGTGCCGGATCGGTCGCCGGCGTCGAGCTCGGCGCGGTGTACGTGGTGACCGAGGCGAGCCGGGACGGGAACGCGAGGTCGCCGGCGGCGGTCTCGGGCTCGGCGCTGGAGAGGTCGAGCGTCGGCCGGGAGAAGGCGGCGTCGAACCCGCTGGTGTTGGAGCCCGTGTGCAGGTCGGTGAGCAACGCGCCGTGAGCCGGCAGGACACCGGGCCCGGCCGGCGAGGTCACGTCGAGGTCGAGGCGGGGCTCCACCGGGCGGTTCGGCGTCACCTGCGGGTCGAGGTTGCTGCCGTTCGCTCCGTCGACGGTGAAGTAGTTGCCGTCGGTCCCGGACTGCTGCGTGAACGACGGCGTGAGCGACACGTCCGCGGCCGACACGGACCCGCCGATCGGCGTCGGGGTCAGGCCGGTCGGGGTCGGGCGGGTGACCGTCCGGCTCCCGATCCGGTACATCGGCAGCCCGTAGAACACGGTCGTCTCGAGCGCCTTCTCGTCGTACGCGCCGTACAGGCCCTGGGTGGCGAAGTACTGCTGCTTGGCGAGGGTCATCGCCTGGCCGGCGGTCACCGCGCCGTCGAGCTGGCGGGCGAACAGCACGAACAGCCGCTCGTGCAGACCGACCGACGCCTGGTCGCCGTAGCCGAAGCCGGTGGTGGCGACGAACACACCACCTCGCGACGACAGATCCTGGGCCACGTCGTCACCGGCCGCGCCCGGAACCACCGCGTCCGACACGTTCAGACCCGCGTGGCAGCCCATCGAGAACACCATCTGCGCCCCGACCGGCAGCGCCGACGCGAGCTCCGAACCGCTGAACGTGCTCCCGTCGGGGGCCAGGCCACCGGTGTGGTCGAAGTGCGCGTACACGGCGGCCACGTCCGGCGGCGCCGAGCTCAGGTCGGAGAGGAGCTGGGACGCGGTCCACGTCTCGTTGATGCGCGAGCTCACCTGCGGCGCGGTCCCGCCGGCCGCCGTCGTCAGCGAGCTCGTGAGTGCGTCACGCACGTCACCCGCGCCGTTGGTCATGAAGTCGTAGCCCGAGGCGTAGGCCCGCGACGGTGACAGCACGCCGCCCGACGAGACGTAGGTCTGCACCTGCTGACGGATCTCGGCGGGGGTCTCCACGAGACGGCCGACCGCGAGGTCCGGCACGTACAGCCGCCGGTTGAGGAACGGCACCGGGTCGAGGTCACCGTACGGGTCGTCGCTCAGCATGTGGCCGGTCTCGAGCGCGGCGCGGTACTCGTTGCCGCTGCCGACCGACTCGGCGTAGCCGGCCTCGTTGCCGACGCGCGTGGTGTCGTCGAGCCGGGCCATCGGCACGATGTCGTCGGCGCCGACGACGACGATGTTGCGCAGGCCGGGGTGCGGCGCGACGCCGGACGCGAGGTCGCCTTCACGGATCCGATCGACCAGCGCGGTGATCGACCGCACGACGCCGTTGGCGCCGTCGGCCGAGCACGGGTTGGCGTCCCACGCCGCGTACGCCTGCGCGATCGCGGCGTCGCCCTCGACCGGGACGACTGCGCCGTCGACCCCGGAGCTGGCCGCCAAGGTGGCGAGGTCGCCCATGGTCGCGGCGGCCGCTCCGGCCCCGTAGGTGTCGCCGAGCCGCTTCTGGTTGACCAGGATCAGCGTGCCCAGCGTCGGCGAGAGGGTCGTGAGGTCGGGCAGGCTGCCGGCGGTCCCACCGGTGCGGTTGTAAGCCGGACAGGCGGGTGCCGCAGGCGTCGACGTCGAGCGCACCCGCAGCATGTAGGGCAGCGGGCTGGTCTCGCCGTTGTAGCCGCTGACCTGGATGAGGTCCGGGTCGGAGGCGACCGCGACCTCCTGGTCGCCGGTGGCGTCCGCGGACGTGTCCACGACGGTCCGGCCGTCGACCAGCGGGATGTCCTGGGCCCGGTCGGGCGGCGTCTCGGTGGTCGACGCGAGCGGGTCGGCGCCGATGTCGTCGACCGGAGGCGCGTCCGGTCCGTCGGCCCGGGTGGGGCGGGCGCTCGGTGAGCCGGCCCCGCCGTCGTCGGTCGGCGGTCCGTAGAGCACGAGGTCGGCGTCGCCGGCGAGGTGGCTCAGCCGGACCGACACCTGCGTGTTGGCCGCGGCGTCGAACCGGTACAGGTCGACGTCGTCGGGCGAGGTGATGTACGAGAGCTTCAGCGTGTCGCCGGTGATCGGCGTGGCCGTGCCCGGGGTGTCACCCGGATCGGCGCCGGCCGTCACGGTGATCGGCAGCGCTGCGCTGTTCCCGGTCCGGCCGGCCACGGCGACGCTGGCGCCGGCCGAGTAGTCGCCGGTGCGCAGCGTCGGCCGGGCCGCGAACGTCAGCTCGTAGCTGGTGCCCGACTTGATGCCCAGCGCGGTCCACGAGACGCGCGACGAGGTCGCGGAGTAGTCGGTCGCCACCCGCCCGAGCGGGAACTGGGCGGCCGGCGCGATGGTCGCCGAGCCGGCTTCGTAGCGGAAGCCGGCCGGGAGGTCCACCGTGAAGACGCCGTCGGTGACGCCGGCGCCGCCTCGCGCGACGGCGGTGACGTGGTAGGTGACCTCCGGTGCGCCGACGGCGAAGTCCTGCACGCCGGCGGTGACGAGGTCGAGGGTCTCCCACGGGTAGTCGGCCCGGTCGAGCAGGCCGACGACGACGTCGTTCACGGTGATGTCGGACGGGATCGCGGTGCCGAGGTCGGCCACCGTGAACCCGTTGCCGAACGCGCCATCGAGATCGGCCAGGCGGGCGGCCGGGAACAGGGCGCCGGCCGAGCGTGCGCTGGCGACGGTGCCGGAGTCGCACGTGAAGTTGCTGGCCGAGCAGGTGACGACGCCATTCAGGGTGCCGCCGTGGCGGGAGCGGAGCGCGGACAGGCCGAGTGCGGCGAAGTCGGGCGAGGCCAGCGCCGCCGCCGTCACGCCCTCGTCACCGAGGCGGCTGACGCTCAGGCTGACGTCGTCGAGCGGGGCGGTGACGATGGGGGCCCCGGCCGCCTTCAGCGCGCTGAGGTTGCGCTCGATCGGCGGGCGGCGGAGCACCGGGTTGGCATCGAGCACGACCGCGGCGTCCGGGTCGAGATCGAGCTCGAGCAGCGTCGTCGACGCGTTCACACCCAGCGAGCCGCAGGTCGTGTGGGCCGACGTCTCGATCGAGAGGCGGTCGCACCAGCTCTGGCCCGTCGCGTAGCTGAGGCTCTGCAACGGCGTGGTGCCCAGCTGCAGCGCGGCCGGGCTGATGCGCTTCAGCACCGCGGTGTCGGGGTCGAGGTCGCCGATGGTCAGCCGGAGCAGCGGGTGGTCGTCCGGGAGCGACCCGCTCGCGATGAGATCGAGCACCTGGCCGAGCGTCACCGACTGCAGCGGCTGGGTGGCGAGGGACGTCCCCTGCAGAAGGGCGGGCCAGCCGCCCGTCGTGTCGACCTGCACCTCGCTCAGCGGGGCCCGTCGTGCGTTCGGCGCCCGCCGCGCGTTCGGCGCGATCTCCGAGAGCGGGGCTCGCCTGGCGTTCGGAGCGATGTCCGACGCCGGGGCCCGTCGTGCGTTCGGAGCGCGCCTGGCGTTCGGCGCACTGGCCACGTCGAAACCGAAGTTGCGGATCGACTCGGTCGGGATGTCGCCGATGCGCACGGTCGACGCACCCGGCGGCGTCGACGAGGTCGAGGAGGTGAGCGCCACGTCCACGCTGGTCGGCGCGTCCGGCGTGAGGTCGGTGAGGTAGGCGTCCCGGCCGGTGTTGGTGTCGTCCGGGGTGATGGCCTCGGTCGACGTGTAGACGACCTGGCGGCCCGATGCCGTGAGGTCGACGCCCGACGAGTCGGTGTCCGGCGCCGCCCCGTCGTACGCCCGGCTGACGACGCTGAGCACCCCGGCGGGGTCGCGGACGAAGACGTGGTACCCGGTCGAGATGCCGTCGACCAGGTTGCCGGTGGTCGACGCGAACGCGACGGTCTGGCCGTCGCTGCTCATCACCGCGTTCTCGCTCCGCCCGGTCTCGGGGTTCGCCGAGGCCGGCGGCTGCGACACGGTGATCGTCGCGCCGGTCTGGCGGTCCCGCCGGAAGATGTTGTTCGGCCCCGAGTTGCGGACCGACGACAGGTTGGTGGCGTTCGACTCGAAGGACACGTAGCGGCCGTTGTTGCTGACGTCCACCTTCGTCACGAAGATCTCGGGCGGCGAGCGGTCGGGCGCGACGCCGCCCGGGCCGACGTCGATCTGCTCCGTGGTGCTCCCGGCACCGGGCTCGTCGAAGACGCCGTCGTGGTCCGCGTCGCGATCACGGAGGTAGCTGTGGATGCCCGAGCTCGGGCCCGGACCGGTCACGTACCGAGAGCCCGAGAAGGCCACGAACCGGCCGTCGTCGCTCATGGCCACGCTGCTGATCCGGCCGTCGCCGCCCGCCTCGGACCCGTCGTCGGCCACGCTGACCCGCTTGGTCGATACCGCCCCCGGCTCGTCGTAGATCCCGTCGGCGTCGGTGTCCCGGTCGGTGACGAACACGTCGGCCCGAAGGTTGTTCGTCGCACCCCCGTCCAGGTTGTCGGAGTTGGAGGAGTAGGCGACGTAGCGACCGTCGGCCGAGATGTCGGCCGGCCCGGTGCTGGCGTGGTCCCCTCCGCCCGGGCCCGACACCTGGCCCGGGACGCCCGGCCGGCTCACGAGGATCGTGCGGGACTCGCCGGGCTCGTCGAACACGCCGTCGCCGTCGCTGTCGCGATCCCGGACGTACACGTCGTTCGTGCCGTTCGTGTCGTCCGGCACGTACTCGGCGGCCGAGTCGAAGACGACGTAGCGGCCGTCCCCGCTGATCGCATCGAGGAAGGCGAACCCGGGGGTCGACCCGTCGCTGGCGATGCTGACCCGCACGGTGTGCTGCGTGGCCGGTTCGGTGACGAAGACATCCAGCGCGTCGTTGTCGTCGTCTGCGACGAGGTCACCCGACCCGCTGTCGTACGCGATGAACCGCCCGTCGTCGCTGACCTGCACGGTGCGGGCCACGTCCCCCGAGATCGGGTCGTTCGAGGCGCCGCCGCCGTCGCGCTGGCTGACGAGCTGCGTGCGCGCGACGAAGTAGGACGCGTCGGCCGGCGTGGTCGCCGGCAGCAGCACGCCCAGCGTGGCGGTCATCACCGCCAGCGCGAAGAGGGCTGGCGCCCGATGTCCGCGGCCACTCCCTGAGCCCATGTTCGGCTTCCCTCCCCCAACCCGCGCCTGACCGGTTGATCAGGTCCACCATCGCTCATCCGCCGGACGGTGACATCGGGTGAACCCCTTGTCATCGAGCGACGTCAGTCGACGTCAGTATCTTGCAGGGGGGCGTTGCGCGCCACTTGGGAGGCCAGTTCGAAGGCAATACC
>JAFBAD010000291.1 GCA_019247975.1 Acidimicrobiia bacterium | reverse complement strand
TACGACAAGAAGTGGTTCGAGCGGCCGTCGAACGACGAGCGCCACACCACCCACATCGACGTCACCGGCCTCTACGACGTGCGGGCCGGCGCGCTGAAGGCCCACGCGACCCAGATCGATCCGCTGTCGCCGTTCTGGTTCGGCCTGCCCGACGAGGTGGCGGCCACCGTCTACCCGCGGGACGACTTCATCCTCGCCCAGAGCGAGGTCCCGACCGAGCTCCCCGAGGACGACCTGTTCGCCGGGATCAGCGTCACCGTCTGACCTACGCTCCCGGCCGACCGGTGGGGATGGCCGAGAACCGGAGGGAGCGGATGGCGAAGTACCTGACCCAGGATTGGTTGGACATGCAGCGCGAGCTCGCGCAGGAGTTCCCCGAGCGTCCCGGAGCGACTGCGCGCATGCAGTACGTCGTGACCGGTTCGCCCGACGGTGACGTCAAGTACTTCACCGTCGTCGAGAACGGGAAGATCACCGACAACCAGCTCGGCGAGGACGCAGACGCCGAGTTCACGCTGTCGAGCACCTACGACGACTCGGTGCGGGTGCTGAAGGGCGAGCTCGACGCCAACGCCGCCTTCATGCAGGGGAAGATGAAGGTGGCCGGGAACATGGGCAAGCTCATGTCGCTCATGCCCTTGACCCAGAGCCAGGAGTACCAGGACATCCAAGCCAAGGTGGCCGAGCAGACCGAGTATTGACCGGGGACTGGGGGCCCGACCGGGTCGGTGACCTGGTGGCGCTCACCGACGCCGCGCTCCCGGCCGAGCGGCTCAGCGCCGACGAGCTGACCCGCTGCTTGTGGGACGACCCGGCCGATGCGGCCGTGCTCGGCGACGCCGGGGCCGGCGCGGTCGCGGTCGTGGTCCGCCACTCGGTCGGGTACCTCAGGTTGTTGGTGGTCGCGCCCGAGCGCCAGGGGTCCGGGCTCGGGCGGGAGCTGCTCGAGGCGGGCGAGGCGTGGCTGCGCGATCGAGGCGTCAACCAGATCCAGGCCGGTGCGGAGGCGCCCTTCTACC
Organism: Acidimicrobiia bacterium; assembly: GCA_019247975.1. Classification (GTDB taxonomy): domain Bacteria; phylum Actinomycetota; class Acidimicrobiia; order Acidimicrobiales; family Iamiaceae; genus JAFBAD01. The sequence continues at coordinate 12,180 of JAFBAD010000291.1, read as the reverse complement.
TCTGGCCCGGCGTTCCCATCGAGGCGACCGAGGCGCTCGCGCTGCTGGAATCCGCCGGGTACGAGGACTCGGGTGCCGCCTTCGACATGGTGTGCCCGACCGACCTGCGGATCGACGCACCCGTCGGCGTCCAGGTCCGCCTGGTCTCCGACCCCGAGGCGGTGCGCCCGCTGGTCGACCGGGAGTGGCCCTGGTGGTGGGACGAGGTGGCGCGGGCGATCGAGCTCGGCACGTGCGTCGGCGCGTTCAGCGCGGAGGGCACGGTGCTCGGATTCGGCTGCCACTCGGTCAACCGGGCCGGTTGGCTCGGGCCGATCGGCACCGACCCGGCGGCCGGGCGGCGCGGCATCGGTGGCGCGCTGATGGCGGGTCTCTGCGCGGACATGCGCGAGCGCGGCCACACCGAGACCGAGATCTGCTGGATCGGCCCGATCGGCTTCTACGCGAAGGCGTGCGGCGCCCGCATCTCCCGCGTCTTCCAGTACCGGGTGAAGAAGACGAGCTAACCGGCGCGCTGGAGCTCGCGGAGGCGGCGGAAGCCGATGCGGTGCACACCGGCCCGCTGGAGCGTGATGGCCAGTTCCGAGTCGGTGGTGACCAGCTGGTGGTCGTCGACGCGGGCGGCCCAATCCGGCGCGAACGCGCGCAGCTCGGGCGTGTCGAGCGCAGGGTGGACGTAGACCTCGGTGACGCCCGGGCGGAGGTCGCCCACCACCCGCTCGACCGACCGTCGGCTGCCGACGCCGGTCACGAGCACGAAGTGGTCGGGGAAGACCACCCCCTCCTCCTCGGCCAGCTTCCGGAACGGGAAGCCGACCATCCGCTCGGTCGACGCGCCCGACAGCCGCAGGGGCAGGCCGAACTCGACCGCGAGATCGAGGTAGATGTCGAAGAACTCCGGCCGCAGCTGCAGCGTGCCCATGTGCGAGTCGAGGTGGGTGACGTCGAAGCCCCAGAGGATCGCCCGCTCGACCTGCGCCCGCAGCTCACGCCGGACCTCGTCGAGGTCGGCGTGCTCCCACACGTCCTCGACGGTTCGAGGGAAGCCGCCGTCCCCGCCGAGCAGCGACGGGGACTGGGTGATCGGGCCCCACCGGTACAGCTCGTACTCGGCGTTCAACGTGAGGTGCACGCCGACGTCCTCGCCGCGGTAGCGGGCCGCCGCCTCACGGGCCCAGGGGCACGGCACCATCAGGGTGGCGCTGGTGGCCAGCCCGTTGCGCAGCGCGTCGAACACGCCCGAGTTGGCCGCGTGGGACGACCCGAGGTCGTCGCAGTTGATGATGAGCAGCCGGTCGTCGGCGTCGAAGCCGAGCCGCTCGGCCAGGGTCGCCATGCTCCGGACCCTACCGGCCGCCGCAGCGACCCCACAGGCCGCGACCAGCGGAGCGGGCCTGGTCGACCGCGGCCTCGAACTGGGCGTCGTGCGCGGTGTTCGGCGGGATGGCGAGCGGTCGGGCGAAGCCGCCCGTGGCGAGGTCCAGGTTCACGAAGCGGTCGTCGCTCTTGCGCCAGATGTAGAGCAGCAGCCGGCCGAAGTGGTCCCGCGCTTCTGCGTCACGCTTCACGAGGACCTGGGTGCCGCGCGGGAGCAGGTGCTTGGTGTGCGCCGACGCCTCGGGGCCGTAGCACTGCACCGGCGTGTTCGGCTTGACCGTCTCGGGCGTGTCGATGCCGATCAGGCGGACCTTCTCGGCGCCGCCCGGCAGGTCGAGCACGACGGTGTCACCGTCGACCACCCGCTCCACCACGCCCTCCCCGGCCGGCGGCGCGCCGTGGTGCGCACAGCCACTGACGAGCGCGATGGCGAGGGCCGCGAAGAGCGCCGCCGTTCTCGGTACGCCGCGTGCCCGTACAGGGCACCGCACGTACCAAGAACGGATCCGGGTTGCTTCTCGGTACGCCGGGTGCCCGTGGAGGGCGCCGGACGTACCAAGAACGGATGGGGGCGACCGCATCGATGCTCCTCAATGGGTCGTCGGTTGCTCGGCGGCCGGAGCCGCGAAGGTCAGATGCGCTCGATGATGGTGCCCGTACCGAGGCCACCGCCGCAGCACATTGTGACCAGCGCGTACCGGCCGCCGGTGCGCTCGAGCTCGTGCACGGCCTTGGTCATGAGCACGGCGCCGGTGCCCCCGAGCGGGTGACCCAGGGCGATCGCGCCGCCGTTCGGGTTCACGTTCTCGAGGTCCGACCCGAGCTCACGGGCCCAGGCGAGGACGACCGACGCGAACGCCTCGTTGATCTCGACGACGTCCATGTCCGACAACGAGAGGCCGGTGCGGGAGAAGAGCTTCTCCGATGCGTCGATCGGGCCGGTCAGCATGAGCACCGGGTCGACGCCGACGAGGCACGTGTCGACGATCCTGGCCCGAGGCTTCACGCCGAGCTCGGCCGCCCGCTCCGCGGTGGCCATGAGGACCGCAGCGGCGCCGTCGGAGATCTGCGACGACGAACCGGCCGTGTGAACGCCGTCCTCGCGGGCGACGGGCTTGAGGGTGGCGAGCTTCTCGAGCGACGTCTCGCGGAGGCCCTCGTCGCGTGCCACGCGGTGGGTGGTGCCGGTCGGCTTGCCGTCGTCACCGAGGTCGGGCGCATCCACCTCGACGATGGAGCCGTCGAAGCGGCCTTCGGCCCAGGCGCGGGCGCCTCGCTCCTGGCTGGTGAGCCCGAACTGGTCGCAGTCGGAGCGGGTGATGCCCCACTTCTCGGCGATGCGCTCGGCCCCCTCGAACTGGGAGGTGGGCTCGTACTGCGGGAAGTACGACTTCGGCATCGGCCGCCCGAAGTCGCCCTTGGCGTTCGACCCGATCGGGATGCGGCTCATGACCTCGACGCCGCAGGCGAGGGCGACGTCGACGGTGCCCGAGCCGACGAGCGAGCTGGCGACGTTGGTGGCCTGCTGAGAGGACCCGCACTGCGAGTCGACCGTGGTGGCCGCGACGGTGAGGGGCAGGCCGGCGGTCAGCCAGGCGGTGCGGGCGATGTTGAAGGCCTGCTCGCCGATCTGGCTCACGCAGCCGCCGACCACCTGACCGACAGCGGCCGGATCGACGCCGGTGCGCTCGAACACGGCCTTCTGCGGGACCGCCAGCAGGTCGGCCGGGTGCATGGTGGACAGCCCTCCGCCCCGCCTACCGACGGGGGTGCGGACGGCGTCGAGGATCACGACGTCGGTCATGGGCCGCATCGTAGGGCGCACCAGGGCTCAGGCGGCCGGGCGCCGGGCCACGGTGCGCTCGGCGTCGGCGGCCTTCTCGGCTGCCGCGAGCGCAGCGCGGGCTCGGGCCACACCGGCCAGGCCCGCCTCACGGGCCTCGTCGGTCAGGTGCCACTCGGGTGGGGTGTCGAGGAGGGCGAGTTGCCGTGCCATGCCTGCATCATCCTCAGGGGGTCTGACAGTTTTCCGGGGTCACCTGAGCGAACACCCGTTCCTGCAGCAACATTTCCCCCGAAAGAGGGACTTTTCGCCCGAGGTGAGGCGTATGTCACGTCCCGGGCGGGAAACACAGTGGGCCATGCGCAAACGCTTCCCCCTCCTGACGAGCGCGGCGCTCTGCCTCGCGGCGCTCGTCTCCTTCGTCATCCCCGCCTCGTCCGCCGAGGCCTGGGCGCCGGCGGCCACCGCCCCCATCCACCCCGGCGTGCAGACCTTCACCGCCGGTGCCCAGTGCACCGCCAACTTCATCTTCACGCAGGGCTCGGACACCTACATCGGCCAGGCCGCGCACTGCTCGGGCACCGGGGGCAACACCGAGACCGACGGCTGCACCTCGGGCTCGCTCCCGATCGGCACCCCGGTCGACGTGACCGGCGCCAGCCACCCCGGGACGATGGTCTACAACTCGTGGCTCACGATGCAGTCGCTGGGTGAGACCGACCCGGACGCCTGCGCGTACAACGACATCGCGCTGATCAAGCTCGACCCGGCCGACGCCGCCAACGTCAACCCGTCCGTGCCGACCTACGGCGGCCCGACCGGCGTCGGTGGTGCGACCGCGGCCGGCGACCGCGTGTACAGCTACGGCAACTCCGAGCTGCGCGGCGGCGTCACCCTGCTCAGCCCGAAGACCGGCATCAGCCTCGGAGACGACGGCAACGGCTGGACCCACGCCGTCTACACGGTGACCCCGGGCATCCCGGGCGACTCCGGCAGCGGCTTCCTCAACGCCCAGGGCCAGGCCATCGGCGTGCTCTCGACACTCGCGCTCGCTCCGCTGCCCGCCAGCAACAACGTGTCGGACCTCGGCCACATCCTGAACTACATGCACACCCACGCCGCGGCGTTCAGCGGTGTGCAGCTGGTCAACGGCACGCAGCCGTGGACCCCGAGCCTCATCGGGCTCGTGCCGGTCGCGCTCTAGCCGACCACCAACGGCCAGGGACGTTCCTGCTCCACGATCCGCGCGAGGTCGAGGAGCAGGGCGTCCTGGTGGTGGCGGCCGATCACCTGCAGGCCCACCGGTAGGCCCTCGAACGGCTCGACCGGGATCGAGATGGCCGGGTTGCCGCTGACGTTCGCCGGGATCGTCAGCGCCCCGTTGTTGCCGACCGCGACGGACAGGTCGCCGACACGCGAGTTCACCTCGATCTCGGCCGGGAAGGCCACGTCGGGGTTCGTCGCGCACATCACGAAGTCGACCTGGTCGAACACGTCGGCCATCGCCTCGTTCGACTCGGTGCGGGACCGCTCGCCGGCTGCGACCACGTCGAGGGTGGTCATCGCGGTCGCCATCTCGACGCCGAACGCGATCGACGTCGTCAGGTCGTCCTTGCAGTCGGGCCAGAGGTCGCCGAGCTCCATCTTCAGGCCGGCGAGGTTGGCCATCGCCCACGTGACGTCGAGCGTCGGCAGCGCGATGTCGACGTCGACCACCTCGAGCCCGGCGTCGCGGGCCAGTGCCTCGGCTGCGGCGACCACCCGCTCCTGCACCTCGTCACGCACGATCGCGTTGCCGAGCGTCGGGGCGATCGCGACCCGCTTGCCGCGCACGTCGTACGTGCCGAGGTCGCGCTCCCAGCCCTCGACGCGGGGGAGCGAGTAGGGGTCGCGCGCGTCGAAGCCGTTGGCGACGTCGAACCAGCGGCAGACATCGCGCACTGATCGGGCGAGGCACCCGATCACGACGGTCATCGGGTGGATGAGCGTCTTCGGCCCGCGCGGGATCCGGCCCGCGGTGCCCTTCATGCCGACGAGGCCGTTGAAGCCGGCCGGGATGCGGATCGACCCTCCGCCGTCGCCGCCTGACGCAATCGAGACCAGCCGGCCCGCCACCGCCGAAGCGCTGCCACCCGACGAACCGCCCGCGGTCTTCCCGTGCTGCCACGGGTTGTGGCACACGCCGTGGAGCTTGTTCACGCTGATGTTGAGGCCGCCGAACTCCGACGCGAACGTCAGGCCGATCGGGTTTGCGCCGCCGTCGCCGACGATCCGCTCGATCATCGTGCCGGTGTGCGCGGCCTTGCGGTCCGCGAACACGAGCGACGCCTCGGTCTGCGGCCACCCCTCGACCGACTCCAGCTCCTTCACGCCGAAGGGCACGCCGCCGAACGGCTTCGAGACGTCGGCCGCGACCGCCCGCTCCCGGGCGCCGTCGGGATCGAGGAAGGTGAACGCGTTGACGTCGCTCGCCTCGATCGCGGCGAGGCTGGCGGCGAGCTCCTCGACCGGCGAGCGCTCGCCCTGCCGGAACGCATCCACCAACGAGCACGCATCGCCGGGCCAAGGGGTGTCGGGCATGGGACGCACCGTAGATTCCCCCCGATGGACGCCCGGAAGTTCCTCGGCCTCGAGGCCACGCACAACCCGCACCGCTGGTACCTGCCGGTCGTCCCCGGGCTCTGCACCGGCAACATGTTCCTCTTCGGCGGGTGCGGTCTCGCCGCGGCGATCGAGGCGATGGAGGCGACGACCGGGCGGCCGCTGATCTGGGCGACGGCGCAGTACCTCTCCTACGCACGGCCGCCGTCGGTGATGGACATCGACGTCATCGTGCCGGTGGTCGGCAAGGCGATCACCCAGGCCCGCGCCATCGCCCACGTGGGCGACACCGAGATCCTCACGGTGAACGCAGCGCTCGGGTCACGTGAGATCCCGGCCGAGGGAACGTGGCCGATCCCGCCCGACGTGCCCTCGCCCGAGGAGTCGGACCCGCGCACGTTCCGCATGGACGTCGACGACTCGATCATGCGGCGCCTCGACGTGCGGCTCGCGTCGGCCCGGAACCCGATGGACCTGCCGGCCGAGCCGTCGCCTGAGGGCCGCTCGTCGCTGTGGGCCCGCATCCCGGACCTGCTCGAGCCGTCGGCCGCGACCCTCGCGGTGCTCGGCGACTACGTGCCCTTCGGCATCGGCCAGGCGCTCGGCGAGCACGCGGGCGGCAACAGCCTCGACAACACGCTGCGCATCGCGCGGCTCGTGCCGACCGAGTGGGTCCTCATCGACATCCGCATCGAGGCGGTCGGCAACGGCTTCGGTCACGGCCACGTCTACCTCTGGTCGGAGGACGGCACGCTGATGGCCACCGCCAGCCAGTCGACGATCGTGCGCTGGTGGGACCCGAACCGCGTGGAGGCCGAGGTCGACCGGAAGTAGTAGGCAGGCGCCATGGCAACCGAGCGCCGCTACGGCATCACGATCCCGTTCGACGGCCGACCGCTGCACGCGCAGGCGGACCTCATCCGCGAGATCGAAGACGTCGGTTACACCGATGTGTGGTCGTCGGAGGCCGGCGGCGGAGACGGGTTCACGCCTCTGGTGCTGACGTCCGTCTGGGCGCCGAAGTTGCGGCTCGGTTCGGCGATCATCCCCGCGTACACGCGCGGGCCTGCGGCGATGGCGCAGTCGGTCGCTGCGCTCGCGGACGCGGCGCCGGGACGGGTCGCGTTCGGCATCGGCACGTCGTCCAACGTGATCGTCGAGCGGTGGAACGGCATCCCGTTCGAGAAGCCGTACCAGCGCGTGCGCGACATGGTCCGCTTCCTGCGCGTCGCGCTCACCGGGGAGAAGGTGAGCGAGGACTACGAGACGTTCTCGGTGAAGGGCTTCCGGCTCGGGCTCGTGCCCGAGCAGCAGCCGAAGATCCTCATCGCCGCGCTGCGCGAGGGCATGCTCCGCCTGGCCGGCCGCGAGGGCGACGGCGCGATCATCAACTGGCTGTCCGCCGAGGACGTGAAGCAGGTCGCGCCGCACGTCCACGGTCAGGGCGAGGACAAGGAGATCGTCGCCCGCATCTTCGTCATCCCGACGGCGGACGCGGAGACCGCACGCGGCATCGGCCGCTTCGCGATGGCCGCGTACCTGAGCGTCCCCGTGTACCGGCAGTTCCACGAGTGGCTCGGTCGGGGCGAGCAGCTGCAGCCGATGTGGGATGCGTGGGAGGCCGGTGACCGCAAGGCTGCGCTGGCCGCGATCCCCGACTCGGTCGTCGACGACCTCATCGTGCACGGCCCGCCCGAGGCCTGCCGGGAGCACATCGAGCGCTACATGGAGAACGGCGTGACCTGTCCGGCACCCGCGATCATGCACACCGGCGGCGCGGATCTGTCCGACCTCATCCGCGCGCTGGCGCCGTCGTGATGTGAGCTCGGGCGCTCCTTCGTCGCTACTCGCTCCGGCTTCGCCGATCCAGCTTTCAGCGGTCGAGCTGCTCCGCCTGGCGGCTGCGCAACGTTCTGGAGGGCGGGGCTACCGGATACCGGTAGCTCGGTCCTCGAGAACGCCGAGGGCGGCGGTGAGCTCGGCGATGGTCGACACGATGCGGTCCGGGTGGGCGGCTTCGAGCTCGCCGGGTTCGGCGAAGCCCCACGTGACCGCGATCGACGCGAGGTGGTTGAGCCGGGCACCGTCGATGTCGTGGTGGCGGTCGCCGACCATCACCGCGGTGGCGGGATCGGGATCACCGAGATGGGCGAGCACGTAGGCGACGACGTCGGCCTTGATGCTGCGCACCGAGTCCGGCGACGCGCCGCCGATGAACTCGAAGTAGCCGGCCAGGCCGAAGTGCTCGAGGATCGCCTCGGCGCTGTGCTCGGCCTTCGAGGTGGCCACCGCGAGGCGGCGCCCGTCGCGAGCGAGGCTCGCCAGCAGCTCGGGGATGCCGTCGAACACGACGTTCTCGTACGCGCCGACGCGGTCGTAGCGCTCGCGGTATGCGGCGAGGGCGTCGATCGCGCGGTCGCCGGTCACCCCGAAGCGGGCGAAGTTGTCGATGATCGGCGGGCCGATGCACCACGTCAGCTCGTCGGGATCGTCCACGGTCACGCCGACCGCCTTCAGGGCGTGCTGCATCGTGACCGTGATGCCGACCTTCGGGTTGGTGAGGGTGCCGTCGAGGTCGAACAGGACGACGGGCGGAGGCGCCATGGGGCGTGGAACGGTACCGGCGGGCTGAGAGAATGCATCGGCATGGCTGCCAAGGACCTCGAGCCGGTCACCAGGGACGAGCTGTCCCAGCCGCTCATGCGGCTGGTCCCGGTGGTCGTGATGCTCGCGGCCATGTGGGTGGTCGAGATCGTCGACGTCCCGCTCGACGGTCGGCTCGACCGCTTCGGCGTCCACCCGCGCCGCCTCAGCGGCCTGGACGGGATCGTGTTCGGGCCGTTCCTTCACCGTGGCTTCGGCCACCTGTTCGCCAACACCCTCCCCTTCCTGATCCTCGGTGCTGCCATAGCGATCGGCAGCGTGCGGCGGTGGTTGACCGTCTCCGTGATCATTGCCCTGGTCAGCGGGTTCGGCGTGTGGCTGTTCGCTGCGTCGAACACGGTGACCGTCGGCGCGAGCGGGCTGGTCTTCGGCTACCTCAGCTACCTCGTGACGCGGGGCATCTTCGCCCGCAAGGTCTTGTACCTGCTCGGTGGGCTGCTGGCCCTCTTCGTGTACGGCGGGATCCTGTGGGGGCTTGTGCCGCATCCCGGTATCTCGTGGTCGGGCCACATCTTCGGTGCGGTCGGGGGCGTGCTCGCCGCCGCCCTCGTCCACCGGCCTCGGCCGGAGGAGCCGGGGATCTAGGCCCCGACCGCGTGCACGCCGCCGTCGACGTGCACGATCTCGCCCGTCGTCGCCGGGAACCAGTCGGACAGCAGGGCGACGACCGCACGGGCGACCGGCTCGGCGTCGGTGATGTCCCACCCGAGCGGGGCGCGGTCGCCCCACACGTCCTCGAACGCCGAGAACCCGGGGATGCTGCGGGCCGCGACGGTGCGCAGTGGCCCGGCCGCCACGAGGTTGGCCCGGACGCCGGCCGAACCGAGGTCGCGCGCCAGGTAGCGGTTGGCCGACTCGAGCGCGGCCTTGGCGACTCCCATCCAGTCGTAGGCCGGCCACGCGACCGTCGCGTCGAAGTCGAGCCCGACGATCGACGCACCGCGCGGAAGGAGCGGTCGCACCGCCTGCACCAGCCCGACCAGCGACCACGCCGAGATCTGCACGGCGGTGGCCACATCGGACCACGACGCCGCGAAGAGCCCGTCGTCCTGGCCCAGGCACGCCTCGGGGGCGAAGCCGATCGCGTGGAGGACGCCGTCGACGCGACCCCAGCGGCGCTCCAGCTCGGTGCCGATCTCGGCGAGCTGATCCGGGTCGCTCACGTCGAGCTCGAGGACGTCGGGTGGGTTCGGCAGGCGCTTGGCGGCCCGTTCGGTCAGGGACTTCGCCCGGCCGAACGACGTGAGCACGATGTCGGCGCCCTGCTCCTGCGCGACCCGTGCGCACGTGAAGGCGATCGACGCCGGCGTGAGCACGCCGGTCACGAGCAGCTTCTTGTCCTCGAGCAGCAACGACGTCTCCTGATCAGAGAGGGGTGTTGGTGTGGCGGCGGGCCGGCATCTCGCTCCGCTTCGTGGCGAGACGCCGGAACCCGGCAACGAGGTGGGCGCGCGTGTCGCGCGGGTCGATGACCGCATCGACGTACCCGCGCTCGGCCGCGATGCGGGGCGTGCAGTACTGGTCCTCGTAGCGCTGCTCGAGCCGCCGGCGCTCCGCCGCAGGATCGTCGGCCTCGGCGATCTCGCGCTTGTTGAGGATGGCCACCGCGCCGGGGGCACCCATCACTGCGATCTCGGCCTGCGGCCAGGCGAGCACGAGGTCGCTGCCCATCGTCTTCGAGTCCATGACGATGTACGCGCCGCCGTACGCCTTGCGCACCACGAGGCACACGCGTGGGACCGTCGCGGCCGCGTAGGCGTGGACCAGCTCGGCGCCGTGGCGGATCATGCCCCGCCACTCGAGGTCCTTCCCCGGCTCGAAGCCCGGCGTGTCGACGACCGTGAGGATCGGCAGGTTCGCGCTGTCCGCGGCCTGCACGTGGCGGGCCGCCTTGCTCGACGCCGTGATGTCGAGGGTGCCGGCGCGGTAGAGCGGCTGGTTCGCGATGATCGCCACCGCGCGCCCGCCGAGCCGCCCGTAGGCGGTGACCATGTTGGTGGCGTGCTGGGCGTGGACCTCGAGCAGGCTGTCGCGGTCGAGCACGTCGGCCAGGAGCTCGCGCACGTCGTAGGCAGCGCGCGGGTCCGACGGCACCAGCGCGGCGGCGATGTCGGTCGGCCGGTCACCGGGGTCGGTGCACGGCTCCATCGGCGGCTCGGCCAACCAGTTGTCGGGCAGCAGACCGAGGATCTCGGACAAGGCGTCGAGCGCGTCGTTCGCGTCGGTGGCGAGCAGGCTGGCCAACCCGGTGGCGCGGGCGTGCACCGATGGCCCGCCGAGCGCGTCGGTCGTCAGGTGCACGCCGGTCAGCGCCTCGACCGCGGCAGGGCCGTTGATGTAGGCGGAGGAGCCGGCGGTGAAGACGACGTGGTCGGCCAGGCCGAGCAGGGGAGCGAGGCCTCCGTGGCAGGGGCCGGTGACGGCGAGCAGGATCGGCACCACGCCGGAGAGCGTCACCGCGTGGTGGGCGACCTTGCCCCAGGCTGCGACGCCCTCGATCGAACGGGGATCGACGCCGACCGAGTGGATCAGGCCGACCGCCGGCACCCCCATCTCGCCGGCGAGCGCGAGCGCACGGCACACGACCGCTGCTTCGGTGGTGCCGTCAGGATCAGCGGACGACGGCGAGTCGATCTGGAACCACGCGACCGTGCGGCCGCCCAGCTCGACCAGCGCGGCGTCGGCCGCGCCGGGCCGCCCCGCCCCCAGCGGGGTGGCCGGCGACGCGACCGGCGGGGCCGCCGCGACCAGGTTGGCCATCAGGTGTTCGGGTTCGCCATCAGGAGGGCGGCGCGAGCACCAGCGTGGCGTTGTGGCCGCCGAACCCGAACGAGTTCGACAGCACCGGCCCAGGGGTGATCGAGCGGGCCTCGCCCCGGACCAGGTCGATCGTGATGGCCGGATCGGGATCGGTCAGGTTGGCGATCGGCGGCACGGTGCCCCGCGTCGCGCACGCCAGCCCGATGACCGCCTCGACCGCGCCTGCCGCGCCGACGAGGTGCCCGGTCACGCCCTTGGTCGAGGTGACCGGCGGACCGCTCGACCCGAACACCTTGGTGATCGCCTCGGCCTCGGCCGCGTCGTTGAGCGGCGTGGAGGTGCCGTGCGCGTTGATGTGCGTGATGTCCGACGGCTCCAGGCCGGCACCGGCGAGCGCTTGCTCCATGCAGGCGATCGCGCCGACGCCCCCCGGCGCCGGTGCGGTGATGTGGTGGGCGTCGCACGTGCGTCCGTAACCGGCCAGCTCGCCGTAGATCGTGGCGCCACGCGCCTCGGCGCGGTCCCACGGCTCGAGGACGAGGAAGCCGGCGCCGTCGCCCATCACGAAGCCGTCCCGGCCGGCGTCGAACGGTCGTGACGCGGTGGAGGGATCGTCGGTCCTGCTGCTGAGCGCGCCCATGCGGGCGAACGCAGCCATCGAGGTCGGCGTGATCGCCGCTTCGGTCCCGCCGCAGACGACCACGTCGGCGCTGCCGTCGCGGATCATGCGCCAGCCCTCGCCGATCGCGTTCGCGCCGGACGCGCACGCGGTCGACACGCAGAGGCTCGCTCCGGTGAAGCCGTGCTTCATCGAGACGAGCCCCGCGGTCGCGTTCGTCATCATCATCGGGACGAGGAACGGGCTGACCCGCTTCGGGCCGCGCTCCAGGTGCACCCCGACCTCGTGCTCGAGGGTGGTCAGGCCGCCGACGCCGGTGCCGGCGATCACCGACACACGCGCCGGGTCGCTGCCCAGCTCTCCGGCGGACGCGATC
>JAFBAD010000279.1 GCA_019247975.1 Acidimicrobiia bacterium | reverse complement strand
TCCATGCGTAGACCATCGAGAACGTCAGCTCGTGGTGGTGGTAGCGGCGGTGGATCGGGTCCTGCTCGAAGTAGGCGAGCACGTCGTGCATCCAGCCCATGTTCCACTTGAACCCGAAGCCGAGGCCCCCGACGTAGGTCGGCCGGGACACGCCGGGCCACGCGGTGGACTCCTCGGCGATCGACGCGACGCCGGGCACCTGCTCGTGCAGCTCGACGTTCACCTCCTTGAGGAAGTCGACCGCCTCGAGGTCCTCACGGCCGCCGAAGCGGTTCGGGATCCACTCACCGGGGTTGCGCGAGTAGTCGAGGTAGAGCATCGATGCGACCGCGTCGACCCGCAGCCCGTCGGTGTGGTAGCGGTCGGTCCAGAAGAGCGCGTTGGACGTCAGGAAGTTGCGGACCTCGTGACGCCCGAAGTTGAACACGAGGGTGCCCCAGTCCGGGTGGGAGCCGCGGCGCGGGTCGGCGTGCTCGTACAGCGCGGTGCCGTCGAAGCGGGCCAGCGCCCAGTCGTCGCGCGGGAAGTGCGCGGGCACCCAGTCGAGGATCACGCCGATGCCGTTCTGGTGCATGCGGTCGACGAACAGCTTGAAGTCGTCCGGCTCACCCCAGCGCGGTGACGGCGCGTAGTACGAGGTGACCTGGTAGCCCCACGACCCGGCGAAGGGATGCGCCATCACCGGCATGAGCTCGACGTGGGTGAAGCCCATGTCGGTCACGTAGGCCGACAGCTCGTCGGCCAGCTCGCGATAGGTCAGCTCCCGATCGCCCTCGAGCGGGTTGCGGCGCCACGACCCGAGGTGCACCTCGTAGATGGACATCGGGCCGGCGAGCGGGTCGGACTGGGCCCGCTTGAGGATCCACTCGTCGTCCTGCCACTGGTGACGGGACTGGTGGACGACCGACGCGGTCTTCGGTGGCTGCTCCACCTCGAACGCGAGCGGGTCGGCCTTCTCCCGCTCCTCGCCGGACGCTGCGGTGATGAGGAACTTGTACCGCTGGCCCTCGGTCGCGCCGTCGACCACGCCTTCCCAGATCCCCGACGATCCACGCGGGCGCAGGTGCACGCCCTCGCGGTCCCAGGAGCAGAAGTCGCCGGTGACCCGCACGGCCCGGGCCGAAGGAGCCCAGACCGCGAAGCTCACCCCGCCCTCGACCGGGTGGGCGCCGAGGCGGTCGTGCAGCTGGTGGTGGCGGCCCTCGCCGAGGAGGTAGAGGTCGAGCTCGCCGAGCCGGGAATCGGTCGTGTTCGAATCGGTCATTGCAGGGCTCCTGCCCGTGGGGGGTCGACGATGCGGCGCAGGCCCTGCAACGGCAGCTCGACCCAGTCGGGCCGGTTGCCGAGCTCGTAGTGGAGCTCGTACAGGACCTTCTCGAGCTCGAGCAGGGCGAGCAGGCGGGTAGTCGGGGTGCCCGCGCCGGGGAGCAGCTCGGGATCGGCCGAGCCGAGGTAGCCGTCGAGCAGCGCAGCTCGCGCCGCGGTCTCCCAGCCGGTGCTCCACGGGTGGCCGGCACGGGCGCGGGTGGCCGCCGCGTAGGAGAGCGAGCGGAGGAGGCCGGCGACGTCGCGCAGCGCGGGCTGCTTTGCCCGGCGGTGCTCGAGCGGGCGGGCCGGCTCGCCCTCGAAGTCGAGGATCACCCAGCCCCCGGGGGTGTGCAGGGTCTGACCGAGGTGGAGGTCGCCGTGGTGGCGCAGAACCGCGCCGGCGTCGAGGCGGTCGGCCATCGCCCGGGCCGCGGCGGCGACCCGCTCCGGCGACTCGATCGGCGCCGCTTCGCCGAGTCGCAGCGCGACGCGCGGCAGCACGTCCGCGGCCTGCGCCTCGATGTGCGCGGCGATGCGCTCGGCCACCGTGCGGCCACCGGGTTCGGGGGCGAACTCGGGGTCGTCCTTGTCCGCGCCGAGGCTGCGGTGGAGCCCGGCGAGCGTCGCGCCGAGGTCACGCAGCAGCGGGATGACCGAGGCACCGCGGTCCGCGTCGCCGAGGCGTTCGAGCACGAGCTCCCAGCCGTCACGCCCGTCGTGCACCATCGACTGGGCGATCGCCAGCGTCGACACGGTGCCGTCGTCGGCGGTGAGGGTGGCCCAGCCCTCGATGCCCGGCACGTGCGGGTAGCCCTGCCGGCCGAGGAAGCGGAGCATCTCGAGCTCGGGGTTCTCGCCGGGCTCGATGCGGCGGAACACCTTCACCACGACCTCGTCGCCGACGACCACCGACGTGTTCGACTGCTCGGCGCCGAGCGGTCGGACCGAACCGTCGGGCCACGGGCCGGCGTCGGTCGGGCGCTCGAAGCGGATCGCGCCCGACGGGCCCTCCGCGGTCTGCTGCTCGGCGAGTGCGCGGCTGAGCGCGGCACCGGTGACCGGCTCGGTGAGGGTGTCGGGCTGGCTGTCCTCGTGCAGGCGGACGAGCTGGTAGCGGGAGTCGCCGAGATCGAGCACCGAGATGACGAGGCCGCCGCCGACGGTCGTGTCGGCGACGCCCGCGATGGACAGGTCCGATCCCTTCGCCCCGAACCAGCGCTGGCCCCGCAGCCACTCGGAGGAGGGAGTGGCTGCCTCGCTCATGGCTGGACCACCGCCAGCACGTGGGCCGGCTGCACGCCCGGCGTCAGGCGCACGTAGTTCCGGCCGATCTGCCACCAGAAGCGCTCCCCGCTGAGCAGGTCCTCGACCTCGAAGCTGGGCGGGAGACCGAGGTCGGCGGGCACGACGCACACGCCCTCCTGCACGCCGTGCGGGTCGAGGCAGACGACCGCGAGCACGGTCTCGTGGCCGTGGCCACGGGCGTACGCGATGAGCGCCTCGTTCTCGGTGTCGAGGAAGCGGACGTCGAAGTGCTGCAGCGCTCGGTGCTCGCGGCGGATGCGGTTGACGTCGGCGATCAGAGGGAGCAGCGGACCGTCGAGGCTGCGCTCCTTGACCTCGTACTTCTCGGAGTCGAGGTACTCCTCGGACCCGGCCCGCACCGGCACGTGCTCGAAGTGCTCGTAGCCCGAGTAGACGCCGTAGCTCGGCGAGAGCGTCGCCGCGAGGATCAGCCGGCTGGCGAACTTCGTCGGCCCGCCGACCTGCAGCTCCTCGGTGAGGATGTCCGGCGTGTTCACGAAGAAGTTGGGCCGGAAGTAGTCGCGCTCGTCGGTGTTGGCGAGCTCGTCGACGTACTCGGTGAGCTCCCAGCGCGAGCTCTTCCACGTGAAGTACGTGTACGACTGGCTGAAGCCGACCTTGGCCAGCTCCTGCATCATCTTGCGCTTCGTGAACGCCTCGGCGAGGAACACGACCTCGGGGTGCGAGTCGTGGATCGACCCGATCGCCCACTCCCAGAACGAG
>JAFBAD010000209.1 GCA_019247975.1 Acidimicrobiia bacterium | reverse complement strand
AGAGCGACCTCGACGACATCGCCGCGCTCCTCAACGAACGCCCCCGCAAAACCCTCGACTGGCAAACTCCCGCCGAACGATTCAACGAGCTTGTCGCGCTCACCGCTTGAAACCGCCGACCGGTATTGCCTTCAGAATGCGGTGGTTCAGCGGAAGTCCCGCGAGGTCGTCTTCGCGTCGAGGGGCAGCGCCTCCATCCGCTCGGCGACCACGTTGATCACGCCCTCGGCCCGCTCGAGCCGTCCCTTCACGAGCATCGCCGGCGCCGACCGGGCCACCTTGCGGTGGCGGGCCCAGCACCCCTTCGACACGACCACGTTGATGAGGCCGGTCTCGTCCTCGAGGTTCACGAACAGCGTGCCGCCGGCGGTCGCCGGGCGTTGGCGGTGGGTGACGACGCCGGCCACCATCACCTTGCCCTCGGGCGCGTCGGCCAGGCCGGTGGCGGTGCACACCCCCAAGCGGTCGAGGTGCTCGCGGACGAAGCGGGTGGGGTGGCCCTCGGGTGACACGCCGGTGGACCACAGATCGGCGATCGCCTCCTCCCGCGGCTCCATCCCGGGCAGCACGGGAGCGTCGGCGCCGGTGACCACGCCGGGCAGGCGGCCGGGCCGGGACTGCGCGACCGCGCCCGCCGACCACAGCGCTTCACGGCGTTCGAGCTCGAAGCACCCGAACGCGCCGGCGGTGGCGAGCGACTCGAGCTGCGCCTCGGTGACGCCGGCGCGGCGCGTGAGGTCCTCCATGTCCGCGTACGGCCGTCCTGCGGAGATGACCTTGGCCAGGTCCTCGCCGATGCCGCGCACCGAGCCGATGCCGAGCCGCACCGCCGGACCGCCGAGGCCCCAGCGCGCCGGCGGCCGACCCGGCCCGTTGTCCGGCTCGCCGTCACCAGGTTCGAGCGTGGCGACGTCGGCCGACGCGTTGATGTCGGGGCTGCGGACCACGACACCGTGGCGACGGGCGTCCTGCACCAGCGAGTGCGGCGAGTAGAAGCCCATCGGCTGCGCGTTGAGCAGCGCTGCGCAGAACGCCGCCGGTTCGTAGCGCTTGATCCACGACGACGCGAACACGAGGTAGGCGAAGCTCACCGAGTGGCTCTCGGGGAAGCCGTAGTTGGCGAACGCCACGAGCTTCACCCAGATGTCGTCCGCGGTCTCCCCCACCACGCCCCGCTCGGCCATCCCCTCGTACAGCCGCACCCGCAGCCGCTCCATCCGCTCGCGTGAGCGCTTCGACCCCATCGCCTGGCGCAGCTGGTCGGCCTCGCCGGGCGTGAACCCCGCGATGTCGATCGCCATCTGCATGAGCTGCTCCTGGAACAGCGGGATGCCGAGCGTCTTCGACAGGCACCCTTCGAGCAGCGGGTGCGGGTACGTGACCGGCTCCTGACCTTTGCGGCGCTTGATGTAGGGGTGGACCGAGCCGCCCTGGATCGGCCCGGGTCGGATGAGCGCGACCTCGACCACGAGGTCGTAGAAGGTGCGGGGCTCGAGCCGCGGCAGCGTCGCCATCTGCGCGCGCGACTCGACCTGGAACACGCCCACCGAGTCCGCCCGGCAGAGCATGTCGTAGACCTCCTGGTCGGTGCTGTCGAGGGTGGCCAGGTCGAGCTCGTAGCCGCGGTGGTCGCGGATGAAGTCGACCGCGTAGTGCAGCGCCGAGAGCATCCCGAGGCCGAGCAGGTCGAACTTCACGAGGCCCGCAGCCGCGCAGTCGTCCTTGTCCCACTGCAGGACGCTGCGGTCCTCCATGCGGGCCCACTCCACCGGGCACACCTCGATCACCGGCCGGTCGCACAGCACCATGCCGCCCGAGTGGATGCCGAGGTGCCGCGGGAAGTGCTCCACCTGCGCGGCGAGCTCGAGCACCGCGGACGGGATCGTGAGGTCGTCCTGCTCGGTGGTGGTGGCGACCGGACCCCAGCGGTCGACCTCCTTCGACCACGCGTCCTGCTGGCCGGGTGCCGCGCCGAGCGCCTTCGCCATGTCGCGGATGGCGGACTTGGCGCGGTAGGTGATGACGTTCGCGACCTGCGCGGCGCTGTCGCGACCGTGCTTGTCGTAGACGAACTGGATGACCTCCTCGCGCCGGTCGCTCTCGATGTCGAGGTCGATGTCGGGCGGGCCGTCGCGCTCGGGCGCGAGGAAGCGCTCGAACAGCAGACCGAGGCCGACCGCGTCCGCGTTGGTGATGTCGAGCGCGTAGCAGACCGCGGAGTTGGCGGCCGAGCCACGGCCCTGGCAGAGGATGCGCTTCTCCTGGCAGAAGCGGACGATGTCCCACACGATGAGGAAGTAGCCGGGGAAGCCGAGCTGCTCGATGAGGTCGAGCTCGTGCGCGAGCTGCTTGTACGCACCGCGCACCCGTTCCTTCTCGGGCGGGCCGTACCGGTTGGGGCGGGCCGCCTTCTCGGCCACCAGCCGGCGCAGGTACCCCATCTCGTCGAGGCCGTCGGGGCACGGGAACGGCGGCAGGTTCGGGGCGACGAGCTTCAGGTCGAACGCGCACTCGAGGCCGAGCTCCGCAGCCCGCTCGACCACGCCGGGGTAGCGGGCGAAGCGGCGCGCCTGCTCCGCGCCGGAGCGCAGGTGCGCGCCCGCGGCTGCGGGCAGCCAGCCCTCCATCTCGTCGAGGCTGCGCCGGGCCCGCACCGCGGCGAGCGCGGTCGCGAGCGGCCGGCGCGACGGGTGGCCGTAGTGGACGTTGTTGGTGGCCACGAGGTCGACCCCGGCCCGGATCGCGATGTCGGCCAGCGCGTCGTTGCGGGCCGAGTCGAGCGGGTCGCCGTGGTCCCACAGCTCCACCGCGACGTGCTCACGGCCGAACCGCTCGACCAGCTTGGCCAGCTCGCGGTTCGCGGCCGCCGGGCCGTCCGCCTCGAGCGCGGCCGGCACCGTCCCCTTGCGGCAACCGGTCAGCACGCTCCAGTGGCCGGGCGGACCGGCGTGGCCGGCCAGCTCGTCGAGGGTGAGGCGGGGCGCGCCCTTCTCCCCCGCCATCTGGCTGCGGCTGATCGCCCGGGCCAGCCGCCCGTAGCCCACCGGGTCGCGGGCCAGCACGAGCAGGTGGTGCCCCGGCGGGTCCGGCTGCGGGATGGGTGCCGACCCCCGCGGCGAAATTGGCCCGGTTCGGGGCCCATACCGCTCCTTCCCGGGCCAATTTCGGTCTGGGGTGGCGTCGGTGAGGGTCAGCTCGGTGCCGAAGATGGTGGGGAGGCCGTAGGCGGAGGCCGCTTCGGCGAAGCGGACGACGCCGTAGAAGCCGTCGTGGTCGGTGAGGGCGAGGGCCTCGAGGCCCAGCCGGACCGCCTCCTCGACCAGCTCCTCGGGGTGGGAGGCGCCGTCGAGGAAGCTGAAGTTCGAGTGGCAGTGCAGCTCGGCGTAGGGCACCGACCCGAGCCGCCGCTCGAGCTGCGCAGCGGGTTCGTAGGCGGCCCGGTGGGATGACCAGGCGGGGCTGTCACCCCCGTCCGCCCCCACCGGCACCGACGTCGGCCGGCCCGGCCCCCGCCGGTCCGAGAGCGCCCGTTCGAGGTCGGACCAGGACACCGAAGGGTTGTTGAACCCCATCGGTGCTCACCCTACCGAACAGATGTTCGCTCCGCCCACCGGGTCATCGGCCGACAAGATGTCGGAGGTATTTCAGGCGTCATCCGACTGTGATCGGTATTTTCCCGGCCACAGCACGGACGTCTCAACACAGCAGTAGACCTGCAAGCGACCGACCGGTGCACGTGCGCTCCACCGGGCGGCGGATGACGAGCGCACGGGAGCTAAGGGATGGCTGATCAGAAGGTGGTCGGCAAGACCGGACGGGTGACCGGCCGGATCGGACCCGATCGCCTCGGCGAGGTGATGATCCCCATCCGCGGCGGTACGGAGGCGTTCCACGCCTACGCGATCGACCGCGAGGACGAGATCGCCCCGGGGAACCGGGTCCTCGTGATCGAGTACCACCCCCCGCGCACCGTGGTCGTCTCCCCCATCTAGCGCACGAGTGAAGGTGGAACGATGGATTCCCTCTTACTGATCGGTGGCATCGTCCTCGCGGCGATCATCGTGATCTTCATCGTCTTCAAGGCGATGTGGCGGGTGGCCGAACCGA
>JAFBAD010000301.1 GCA_019247975.1 Acidimicrobiia bacterium | reverse complement strand
TGGCACTTCTGGATCCTGATCATCGCCCTCGGCATCTACCTCAGCTGGCGAGCCATCCAGCTCGTCATCTGGGTGGCCGGCAAGTTCTGAGGGTGGCGCCGCCGGCCCGTCGTGCAGCTGGTCCGCTCAGACCGGCATGCCTGCACGACGGGCCACCCCGAGTAGGGTGATCGACCCCACGGGCTGTGGCGCAGTTTGGTTAGCGCGCTTGACTGGGGGTCAAGAGGTCGGAGGTTCGAATCCTCTCAGCCCGACCAACGAACGTCTTGGTCAGAGGCCCGCCCCGATGTGATGAAAAATCATTCGTGGCGGGCCTCATCGTACGACCTTGTCTGGAGCCAGACGAGCATTGACGAACAGGCCTGAGGACACCGGCTCAGAGACCCTGGACCGGTACCGATACCAAGCAGAGCTCATCGCCCAGCCGGTCATCACGATGCTCGCTGGAGGCGGCGTCGAGGAGGTCCTGTGCGAGTGGCACGAGGACTATGTCGTGGTCTTCGAGGGCGGCGATCGGGAGCTGCGATCAGTGAAGCACCGCGAAGCTTCGCAGAACCCATGGACCGTGCGGCAGCTGGCGACGGACGGCGGACTGACGCACCTCTTCGAGTCATGGCGCCGAACTGGGCGGACCCATCGGTGTGTGCTCCAAACAAGCGGCGGCCTTAATCCCCGTGCAGGCGAGGCCAGGGACCTCCGAATCGCATGCGCCACGAAGGAGCCCGATCAGCTCGAGCCGTGGATCGATCGCATGATGGAAACAATCGAGCTGGATGTACCGCCGACGGCGGATGACATGCGAGGTTTCCTTCTTGCCCTGTACGTCGAGGACGGGCTGCCTCGACGGGACGATATTCGTGCCCGGAACCTTGTTGACCTTGTTGAGCCGTACCTCCAGCGGAAACGCGTCTCAGCGAATCACGCAGCGGCGGTGTACGCCGCGATCGTCTCTGAAATCGAGGTTGCGAGCAGGAATAGAGGCGGAACACCGTTGATAGACGTCTTAGGGAATCCCGAACGCCTGTCAGCGGGCGAGGGATTAGACGAGCTTCTGACTTCGAAGCGACTAACCCGATCTCGGCTAGAGCCAATTGTCGACCAGGTCATCCCGTTGCACGGCAACCTTTCTCCGCTGCCTATGCGGCGCGGGCTTCGCGTAGCATCTGCGCGGTTCGTCGGCCGTGATGACGAGCTTCGGGTTCTAGACGCGCTGGCCCGAGCTGCTGACCCACGGCGTATTGTTGTCGCCGGTCTTCGCGGAATCGGAAAGTCGGAACTCGTCGAGCAGTTCTCGACCCTCATCGACGAGGACTTCAGTGTTGTCTGGGCACTTCGTCAAGAGACCATTCGGCAAGACCTGAGGGGCCTCCAGCTGGCGCTCGGTCTCGCACCGGACGCGTATTCCTCACTCGACACTTCGGACCAGCTCAAGGCTGTGTTCGAGCGACTCGACCTCACTCATCGATGGATCGTAGTGATCGACGACCTCAGCCCCGTAGAGGCGAGCGATCTTCTTCCGGCCGAGGTGAGTGATCGAGGAACTGTCATTGCTACTTCGCCGACGGTGGAGTGGCCGCCTGAGTGGCACGTGGTCGAGGTCGGCAAGTTGGATCCGGAGCCGTCGAGAGCACTCTTGGCGGCCATGGCGGATGTGCCGGACAGCGGCGAGCTCGACGACATCGCCGAGCGGCTAGATGGGATTCCTCTCGCTCTCGTGCAAGCAGGTGCCGTGATCGGTGGAGGGATGCCTGCCGCCACCTACCGAGACCTTTTCGATCTTCGGGCAGCGGAGCTTCTCAGCCAGGGCACGCCGTCGAACCACCCGCAGCCGGTAGTGGCCGCCCTGCAACTGGCGATTGCGTCAGCGGAACAGCGATGCGAAGCATCGCCAATTCTCCTGCGCGTCTGGAGCGCGTTCGGAGGCTGGCCGGTTCCTCGGGACCTGACAATCGCAGCGTCAGCCGAGACACCCGGACTCTTAGAGCGCCTGCGGGACCCGTTGGCGCTCTATTCGGCCATGAGCAGCCTCGAGGCATTCGCTTTGGCCGCAGTAGACGGTCAACTGGTCGAGCTGCACACGCTGGTTGCTGATCTCGTCTGGCAGATGTCGGAGCAAAGCGAGCAGCTCGAGACTCTTGACGCGGCTTTGCAGATGGTCGACCGGCCTGTTGATGCAGATCCGCCAGTCGAGCTCCCAGCGCTGGGGCAGCTGATGATGCGGCTGGCCGACACGGAAATCTCTGACCTCCGTCACGCGAGGCTTCTCTGGCGCGTTGCTAATGCGCTATGCGCTGCGGGCCAGTTTCGTCTTGGTCGCACTGTCGCCGACCGTGCGATTGCTATGTCTGCTAGCGAAGGCAACCCGCCTCTCGACAGAGCTGTGATGCTTCATACACTCTCAGTGTGCGCGTTGAAGGGTGACTACAACGTGGCGTTGGGCGCGCGGCTGATCATAGAGGCACTTTCGCTGGTGAGTGGCAGATCACAACAACTCGAGCAGGATTTGGCGGACGAGCTTCTGATCTTAAGGATCCTCCACTATCGGCCGGGCGACTTCGTTGAATTCGAACGAGATCTGCGAGCTCTCCGCGCCGAGGTAGCAGCTGGTCACACCGAGAGGCGCGAAGCACTCCGAGTGTTACTGAGCAGTCTTGGAGCCGCCTACAACGAGGTCGGCAAGCTCATTCGTGCCGAGAAATTGCTTCGTGAGGCGCTAGCGCTCGGTCAGGAGCTCGAGGGCGAGCGATCGCCAAACCACGGGCTCATGCGGAACAATCTCGCCTTCACGTATCAAAGTTCCGGGCGAGCCCAAGAGGCAATTGAGCAGTACCGAGAGGGCTTAGCGGCGTACGACGAGGCTGGGCTCACCAGCCATTTCGATCGCACGCGTATCATGGGCAATCTGTCGCTTCTGCTTGCTGACGCAGGACAAGCGGACGAAGCGCGACAGCTTGCGCGTGAGGCGCTTGCCGTCCGACGGGATCACGGACCCGAAGAGTCGTATGCCGTCGCAATGATGCTCAAATGCTCGGGCGACGTGGAGCGGGTGCTCGAAAACGAAGACGAAGCTCAACGACTCATGACGGAGGCGGTGAACATCGGTCGCCGAGCTGGGGGCGCGAACGGCTGGATCGTCGAACAGTGGGAGGCGGACCGCGTCAACGGCACGGTCGCTCGGGGACGTGCTCGTGTGCCTGCCGGCCGAGGTCGCCGATGAGTCGGGCAGCGGCCGCATCGTCGGTGCGGATGCGGTCTTCCTCCCGTACGACCGACGGGATTTCCAGGCGATCGGCTGGGGTACATCGTTCACTCCTGACGATTCGGCTCGGGGGGCGACGTGGAACGGATACGGCGGGGCTGGCGGCTCATCGGAGACAGCGTCCGGGTGCTCCGACAGGACCCTGAGCTGCTGGTGTTGCCGCTGGTGGGGCTGGTCGGGTTCGTTGCGGTCATCGTCGGGCTGTTCGCCGCGGTGTACCGGCGGATGCCGGAGGCAGCCGACTTCCACGGTGTCCGGTACCTGGCGCTGTTCGCGCTGTTCATCCCGGCGTCGATCATCCCGGCGACGATGAACGCAGCGCTCATCGCGGCCGCCTGCGAACGACTGAACGGCGGCGACCCGACGCTCCGAAGCGGCCTGAAGGCGGCGTGGCGGAAGTTCCCGCAGCTCCTCGCCTGGACGTTGCTGAGCGCAGTGGTCGGCATGGTGCTGCAGGTCCTCGCCGAACGACTGAAGATCGCCGGTCGCCTCGCTCAGCTCACCATCGGCCTGGCGTGGGCACTCGCGACGTTCTTCGTCGTGCCGATCCTGTTGTTCGAGTCGGCCGGACCGGTCGAGGCGATCAAGCGGAGCTCGAGCCTGTTCAACGAGACGTGGGGTGAGCAGGCGGCGCTGCTCGGCTCGATGGGCCTCGCCCTGTTCGTCGCCGTGCTGCCGCTGACGATCGTCGGAGCTGTCGCGATGGTGATCTCGCCGATCGTCGGAGTGATCATCTTCGTAGCCGTGTTCGGTGGCCTCTTCGTCGCCAGCGGTGCGCTCAACGGCGTGTACGTCGCGGCCCTCTACCGGTACGCCACCGCCGGTGACGCGCCCGGCCCGTTCTCCCGGGACGACCTCTCGCATGCTTTCGGACCGAAGCGGGGCCGGGCGAGGCGCCTCCGCCGGCCGCGGTGACCTCACTGGGCGCGGTTCGTCCGTCCGCATCAGCAGACGAGACGTACACGCCGCCCGCCGGTGAGGTGGTCCTCTACTGGATCGCGGCAGCGGTGATCCTGCTCGTGTTCGAGTCGCTCGTGATCGCAGCCGCAGCCGGTCATGACGCTCTCGGATCCGTCATCGGAGTCCCCGTCGGCCTGGCGATCGCCGGTGGCGTCCTGTCGACCGCCTACCGGGCTTCGACGACGCGGCTGGTCGTTCAGCGCGACCGCATCGTGATCCGCAACCCGATCCGCACCCACGAGCTCTCGAGGTCCGCGCTCGTGTCGGTGGTGGCGAGCGGCAAGTGGATCGCAGCCGTCACGACCGAGAACGAGGCGATCCGGATCTGGGCGGTCAGCGGAGGGCTCCAGTGGACCCTGAAGCGGCGCGCGGCAGAGTGGAACACCCGCGCTACCTCGGTCTCGGCCCGAGGTAGCGCGAGCAGTCGCGGCTGATCCTTGCGCCGGGCGCACGGGCGTGGTTACCTACAACCGAATGGTTGTAGGTTCCGATCCCCAGGCCGACCGCCTGTTCCACGCCCTCGCCGATGCCACCCGGCGCGACATCGTGCGGCATGCGCTCGGGGCCGAGCACAGCGTGTCGTCGCTCGCCCGGCGCTACCCCGTCAGCTTCGCCGCCGTGCAGAAGCACGTTGCGGTGCTCGAGGGGGCAGGGCTCGTGACCAAGCGCCGACACGGACGGGAGCAGCTGGTGACCGCCGACGTGCACGCCATCCGCCGGGCCGCCCGACTCCTCGACGAGCTCGAGCAGCTGTGGCGCGACCGGATCGGGCGGATCGAGGACCTCCTCGCCGCCGACCACCCCACCGAGACCCAACGAGCAGGAGACCCACGATGACCGTGACCAGCGTCGAGAAGGATCCCGTCGCCCTCACCCTCACCATCACCAGCGAGCTCGCCGCGCCCGTCGACCGGGCCTGGCAGCTGTGGACCGACCCCCGCCAGCTCGAGCGGTGGTGGGGGCCGCCGACCTACCCGGCCACCTTCGTCGACCACGACCTGTCGCCCGGTGCCCGGGTCTCGTACTTCATGACCGGGCCCAGCGGCGACAAGGCCTACGGCTACTGGGACGTCGTCGCCGTCGACCCGCCCCACCGGCTCGAGGTGCGGGACGGCTTCGCCGACGACAGCGGGGAGCCCACCGACACGCCCGGCCCGGGCGTCATGATCGTCACCCTCACCGAGACCGCCGACGGCGCCGGGACCGTGATGGTGATCGAGTCGCAGTTCCCCTCGGCGGCGGAGATGGAGCAGCTGCTGGCCATGGGTCAGGAAGAGGGCATGGTCGCCGCCCTGTCACAGATCGAGGCGATCCTGGCCGACACCGCCTGAGCCGGGGAGGACCGAGCCTTTCTCGGGAGAGGATGAGCTGTGGTCGCGCACGAGCTCGGGCGGTGGGATCCGATGCGCCCGCAGCGCGCGGCGACGGAGCTCGCTGGGTTGCCCACGCCGTGGTGGATCGCCGGTGGGTGGGCGATCGACCTCCTCCTCGGTCGCCAGTCCCGAGTCCACGGCGACCTGGACGTGCTCATCCTCCGCCGGGATCACACGGAGGTCCGCGAGCACCTGGCCGACTGGGACCTCCACGCGGCCGACCCACCGGGCACGCTGCGGCCGTGGCCGGTCGGCGAGGTCCTCCCGGTGCACGTGCACGACGTCTGGTGCCGGCGCGATGCCGGATCGGCGTGGGAGCTCCAGCTGATGATCGACGACACCGACGGGGACGATTGGGTGTTCCGTCGAGACGCGCGCATCCGCCGGCCGATCGCCGCGCTCAGCGGACGAGCCAGCACCGCGACGCTCCCGGTGCTGTCGCCGGACGTCCAGCTGCTCTACAAGAGCAAGGGACTCCGTGAGAAGGACGTCGCCGACTTCGAGGTCATCAGGCCTCACCTGGCGAGCCGCGAGCGGGACTCGTTGCGGGCGGCACTGGAGACGGCATCGCCGGGCCATCCCTGGATCGAGCGCCTCTGAGCCGACCCGGCTCGATGCGACAATGCGTCATGGCCAGCCTCGACGTGAAGGGCGACCTCCACGGGTACCTGCAGGGCGCGCGGGAGACGTTGGTCTGGAAGCTCGAGGGGCTTGATGAGTACGACGTCCGCCGCCCGCTCACGCCCACCGGTACGAACCTGCTCGGGCTCGTGAAGCACTCCGCCAGCACGGAGCTCGGGTACTTCGGTGAGGTCTTCGGTCGGCCGCACGGCCTGTCGTTCCCCTGGCTGGATGCGGGCGGTGAACCGAACGCCGACATGTGGGCCACCGCCGACGAGCGTCGCGAGGACATCGTCGACCGCTACCGGCGGGCATGGGAGGTGGCCGACGCGACGATCGAGGAGCTGCCCCTCGGCGCGCCCGGGCGCGTGCCGTGGTGGGGTGACGACGAGGTCACGCTGCACCACGTCCTCGTGCACGTCACCGCAGAGACCCAACGTCACGCCGGCCACGCGGACATCGTCCGCGAGCTCGTCGACGGCGCCGCCGGTCTCCTCCGAGAGCTCGACAACCTGCCCGCGCGCGACGCCGCATGGTGGGCCGAGCACCACGACCGGCTCGAGTCGTCCGCCCGCCGCTTCCGCGGATGACCCGCGGCACGCCGGGCCGGCGGATGAGCGCGAGCGTCGGTTGTCGCGTGAGGCTCGTTACTCCGTGCGCAAGGTGGTGGCAGGGCGGGCTCGGCCGGCGAGCAGCGCAGGCACCGTTGCTGCGATGACGACCGCCGCGAGCGCGCCGGTGGTCGTGAGCAGCAGACCGAGGAACGGCGTGGTCGGCGGCATCACCACCGCGAGGCCGGAGGCGAACGCCCGCCAGGCGAGGCGACCCACCACGACGCCGAGCGGTACACCGATCACCAGTGCAGCGAGCATCGTCACCGCCGCCTGCACCCGCACCGACCTCCGCAGCTGGCCGCCGGTGAAGCCGAGGGTCCGCAGCATCGCGAGCTCCCGCCGCCGGGCCCGGACCGACGCCGCGACGACCACGCTCAGGCCGAGCACGAGGCTCACGCCGAGCAGGCCACCGACGAGCAGCGGGATCGACCGCACGCTCTGCGCATCGACGATCTCGGGTGGCCGGATCGGCTGCGAGACATCGACGCGCAGGGCGTCCACGCCCCAGCGCCGGTAGGAGCGGCGGATCGAGGTGAGCGCTGCCCTCGGGCCCGTGTCCGGCGTGGTCTTGATGCCGATGAAGCTGACCAGCGAGTCGAGGTAGCCCGGTTCGACCATCGCGCCGGGCATCACCATGCCGTCGCCGGGAGAGGGTCGCTCGGACTCGAACGGCCCGAGTGACGGCACCACCACGAGGCCGGTCACCGTCGCTCGGCGGGCCGTGACGCCGCGACCGTTGACCCGCACCGAGTCGCCGACGCCCACGTGGTGGCGCGCCGCGGTGGTGGCACCGAGGGCGACTTCGTGGGCCGAGGTGGGCAGCCGACCGTGGTCGACCTCGATGCTGTGATCGGGGAGGTGGTCGCCGGCGACGATGATCGACGGCACCGGCTCACCGTCGACTGCGGTCGAGTTCGAGAACGCGAGCGTCGTCCAACCTTCGACGTCGTGTCGCGACGCGAGGGTCTTGTCCACCGCTCCGGTCTTCAGCACACCGCCGTAGCCGTAGTTGGTCACCACCGCGACGTCCCAGGGCCAGCCGTACGCGCGTGGTGTGTGCACGAGCTTCGTGAGGCTGGCACCGAACACGATCGCGGTGACCAGCACCCCGACGGCCAGCACACCGGTCGCCACGACGAAGCCCGGCCCCCGCTCGCGGGCGAACGCGGCGCGAGCGCCGGCACCGACGCCGGGCTCCGAGATGCGGTCGAGCAGACGGCCGACGAAGGACGGGTTGCGCCCGGGCCGGACGGGACGACCGACTCGTCGCGACGACAGCCACGCCAGCGCGGCGAGGCCCACGACGAGCACCGCCGCGAGGGCCGCCGCACCCAGCCAGGTCCAGCTCGTCAGCACGTGATCCGGTGACGGGTCGAGGCGGCGGACGTTGCCGACCGGAGCGAGCGTCGAGCACGCGAAGGCCACCGGCAGCGCGACCACGACACCGAGGACGATCGCAGCGAGCAGCGGTGTCGCGACGATGCGGGCGCGCTGCGACGCGGTGAGGCCGAGGTGCCACCACTGCAGCTGATCGGTGCTCGAGCGCCGAAGTTCGCGACCGACCGCGATCGTGGCGACGAGGATCGTGACCAGTCCCACCGCCAGGCCGAGGACGGTCAGCGCGGCGACGGTGGGCCGCGTCGCTCGTCGGACGCGGTCGCGGTCCCGCGCCGTCGTGGTCGGGATGAGCTCGTATCCGAGCTGCCGGTCGCGCAGCACCGCAGGGAGCGTGCGGTTGAGCCTCGTGCCTGCGCGGATGAAGGCGTCCTGGGCGGCTCGCACACCCCGGTCCCCACCCCGGATCGACAGGGAGTAGTAGCGGTAGTCGATCGCGCACCCGCGCGGGAACACGGCGTCGACGACCTGCGAGTAGGTCCCGTGGGTCGGAAGCGGATCGGGCTTGCAGTCGTAGCGGTCGGTGACGTCAGGGCTGACGACCGCCCGCTGCCGCGGGTACAGGCCGTCGGGGAGCACCTCGTCGGGGAGGGTGCCGATGCCCACGACGTGCACGTGGAGCGTGGTGGGTCCGGGCGGTGCCGCGCCCGGCGGCGGTTGGTAGCCCGGCAGCTGCGCCGCGGTGGCAGCGAACGTGAGCGGGACCACCGAACCGACGTGGAGGCGGTAGAAGTCGGCGAAGCCTTCGTCGAGGAAGATCTCGCGCCGACCGGTCGGCAGGTGCCCGACGCGGACCGCGGGTCGGTCCATGCGGAGGAAGCGCCCGTCGACCGACCCCCGGATCTGGCCGGCACCGGCCTCGGCCGGAGTGCCGCCGTGGGCGTGGGGCCCGGCGACGACCGAGAGCAGGTCGTGCGTGGTGACCTGCTCGACACCCGGGAGGGACCGGATGAGGGTGTCGATCTCCTTGGTCGGGAGCGACGGGTTGATCTGGAGGTCGCCGACGTCGGACCGCTGGGCGTAGCGGTCGTACGCGGTGGAGGTCCGCTGGGCGGCGCCGAGCGCGATCAGGGTGCCGGCAGCCCCTGCGGCGACGAGCAGTGCGACGGGCACGATGGCCAGCGCACGGGCACGCAGCCGCGCCCCGCTCAGCCATGGCGTCGCCCCCACGCCGTCAACCTACGGACTGCGTCGTCCGCAGGTAAGGGTGGACGCCTCATCGATGGCGGGGTGCTAGCCACCCGCCCGTCGCCGTCGGTAGCCTGCGCCGTGGATCGCCGAGGAGCTCTCTGCGGAGCCGACCGGCCGGGAGCTCTACCAGTGCAACGAGGTGCGCCCCGTGCCGCCTGAACGGTCCGAATGGATGTCGACCGCCGACGCAGCCCACGCGATCGGCGTCACCCTGCGAGCGCTCTACCGGTTGATCGACGAAGGCCGGCTGCCGGCGTACCGCTTCGGTCGCGTGATCCGCCTGCGACGAGACGACGTTGAGCGCTTCGGCGACGGGGGCGTGCTCACGCCGTGTTGTTGATGCGGGCGCCAGCGCCCGCGGCCCGTGCTCGCGCCCGGTGCACGAAAATGCGCCGGTGAGCCGGCGGACGCTCCTGCGTCTCCTCGTCGCGGGTGCGATCGTCATCTGGTTGGCCGGCGCGGTCGTCGCCGCAGGGCTGCTCGTCGTCCTCCACGGCGAGCAGAGTGCTGCATGCGAACGACCTGACGCCGATTCGAGCTACGGCGACGCGCACCTCTCGTTGCTCCCGCTCGGCCTCCGGTGCGAGTTCCCGGCGCGCGACGGCCTGCCGGCGCTGGCCGATGGATCGCGTCCCGGCCTCGGGCACCTCGTCGCGGAGGCGTACCTGCTCGCCGTCCCGATCGGCGCCGTCGTCCTGGTCGTGCGCCGCGGAGTCGCATCCGGCTGAGGTCCTGCGACGAAGCGGGCGGCTGAGGTGTCCAGAGGGTGATGAACGAGATCCTCGAACAACGGCTGCGGAGCACGCTGAGAGATGACGGCGGCGAGCCCGCGACACGTCTCGGCCTCAACGACGTGCGGCAGCGGGCCGCCGTCGTGCGGCGGACGCAGCGCCGTCGGCGCGGCGTGGGGGTCGCGCTGGCGGCGCTCATCCCGCTGGTGGCGATCACGCTCGTCGCGACCCGGGCGGGAGACAGCCCGAACGAGGTGCAGACCGCGACGACGGGTGGGGCGGCCGCGGCACCGCTGCCGCGGCTCGTGCCCTCGGTCCTCCCGCAGGGGCTCTCGGTCCGGGGCGCCGGCGACCTGCCGGCGGGTGAGCACTTCGATCCGGACATCGCCGCGTGGGAGAAGCCGACGCTGTTCTTCATCACGACGTCCGACGGCGCCGCCGTCCTGAACGTCAGGTACATGCCTGCGAACCGGAGCGTGCGCCTCGGCTGGGACGAGACGGCCACCGCCGAGCTCCACTCGAGCAGCACGAGATCGGAGGCGACGCCCGGTGTGCACGTCTCGACCCGCTCCTTACCGGGCCATCGCGAAGCCGAGGTGACATCCACGTCGTTGAGCCAGCGACAGGTCGACGAGTTGGCGGACTCGCTCGAGCCGATCGCCGGCGGGTCCCCGCTCGACTGGCGGCCGACCCGTCCCGCGTCGGCCCACGAGGACCCGGTCGACCGGGACGCGGACGGCTACGCGATCGAGGCCCACGACGGCTCCCGGTCCGCACCCGGCATCCAGCGGGCCCGGTTCGTCGACATCTCCGTGGTCGGCGACTCCCCGCACGCGCTGGACGTCGTCGAGGAGTCGAACGCCTCGGCCGGCATCGGCGTCATCGACATACACGGGCACCGCGCTCACATCTACGACCCGGTCGGTGCCGCGGGTTCGGACCACCTCCTCGTGCGCTGGGTCGTCGACGACGCGGTCATCGCCGTCACGTCTCGTGGCCTGCCTCGTGACGAGGTGATCGCCGTTGCCCGCGGCCTCCGATCGGTGTCCGACGACGAATGGCGGTCGACCCTGAGCGGCGGCCTCGCGGCCGGCCTCGATCCCAACGGCGCGTCCTCCGCCGTCGTGTCGACGCTGCCGCACCCGGCGGAGGGGACCCTCGCCGACGGGAGCCCGTGGTCGATGAGCGCGGTTGGCCACGACGACATGCACGAGGTGGAGGTGAGCCTGTACACCGTCGAAGGGTCGGCCAGCGGCACGGTCGAGCTGCCGGCGTCGAGCGACCTCGTCGCCACGACCGTCCAGGTGAGCGCCACGCAACGCGCGGTGGTGGGGTGGACGAGTGGATCGGCGGCCGACGTCCGGGTGGTCGACGGCCGCGGTGCCGAGCACACGGTGCGCGCCGTGCCCGTGATCGTCGACGCACACGGCCAGGCGTTCGTGGTCACCGCACGCAACGACCAGCTCGCCGGCCCGCTACGGGTCGTCGCCGGCGGGCACGAGGTGAGCCCGGCGACCGTCCACCTGGGCGCGTGAGCCACACCGAGGCGGCCGACCCGCCCGCCGAGGTGCGCTCGTACGGCAGCGGGGTCGACGCCGACTTCGAGGCCTTCTACCGGTCCGAGCGCCAGGGGCTGGTCGGCCTCGCCCGGGCGACGGTCGGGGATCACGCCACCGCGGAGGAGATCGTCCACGACGTGCTGGCCAAGGTCTACCTGCGGTGGGCCCGCATCGAGGAGCCGCTGCGGTACGCGCGGCGGGCGGTGGCGAACGCCTCCCGCAACGAGCTGCGCCGACGGTCGGTTCGCCGGCGCCACCTCGAGGTGACGGTCACCTCGACCCTCGACGCCGACGAGCTGTTCGACGCGCTCGCGAAGCTCCGACCGCGGGAGCGGGCGGCCATCGCGCTGCGCTACTACTCCGACCTCTCCTACGCCGACATCGCGGAGGCGCTCGAGTGCCGGGAGTCCACGGCCCGCAACCTCGTGCACCGCGCACTCGAGCACCTCGAAGCGGCGCTCGGCTGACCGCTGCTGCGGCGTCGTCCGGCTACAGCGGGAGCGGGTGCCGCAGCACGCCGGTGCCCGGGAGCCGGCCCGAGAGCGTGCGCACGAAGTCCAGGGCATCCATCTCGACCCGTTCACCATCCACGCCTTGGGTGAACTTGCCGCCGGCCGGGCCCTCGAGCACGAGCTCGAACGGTTCGCCGTGGAGCGCGGCCCACTCGCCGACCATGTCCTCCACCAGCCGCCCGTCGTGGCCGGCGGTCAGGTGCATCGGCCGGCCGATGGCGACGTGGACGTCAACGCGGTGCGCCCACACGTCGCGGGTGAAGCCGACGTCGAGCAGGTACTTCAGCGGGGCCCAGCCGATCGGCGGGCCGAACGGCATCGGCAGGTAGCGAACCGGCGGGGGAGTGCGCCACCGCCCCCGCACCGCGGCCGGGCCGATGGCTCGCAGCTTGGCCGCCAGCTGGTCGTTCGACAGGTGGTCGCGCTCGCGGATCTGGAGCTCGTTGAGCCCGTCGACCCAGTGGTGCGAGTCGATCTCCTTGTTCACGGGGAGACCGCGCCGCATCTGGTGGACCAGCTCCCGCACGGATGCCTGCGAGTCGGCCGAGCCGAGGATGTGCAGGGCGACCTTGCGCACGTCCCAGCCGGTGCACTCGGTCGGCATCGCCCACTCGTCGGGCGTGAGCGACTCGGCCATCGTGGCGAAGCGGTCGAACTCCTCCTCGGCGAGCACACGCGCCTCGGCTCGGGTGATGCGGTCGAAGCTCATCGGCTCCTCCTCCTCTTGGTGGTGGCGTCGTCGACCAGGAGGTCGACGAGACGGTCGAGGTGGCGGGTCCAGCGGTCGCCACCGGGGTCGTTCGACATCTGCGCGTCGATGAGGCCGGCGGTCACCGCGACGAGGCAGTCGACGTCGCCCTGCTCGTTCACGCCCGCGTCGTGCATCAGCTCGACCAGGCGGTCGAGCGCCTCCTCGGCGAGGCCGTAGGACTCGCGCGTCGGCTCGAAGCCGGGGATGTGCCGCTGGAACAGCAGCTCGCTCCGGGCGCTGTCCTCGAGGGCGAACTCGACGAACACCGCGAGGCCCCGCTTGAGCGCCGCACGCGGTTCGTGCGGGAAGGTCGTGGCGTCGAGTCGTTCGAGGAGCTGCCGGTTGCCCGCCGCGAACAGCGCGTCGAACAGCGCGTGCTTCGAGGCGAAGTACTCGTACAGCGAGGGCTGGCGCATGCCGACCTCGCGGGCGAGCGCGTGGAGGGACAGCCCGCCGATGCCGTGCTCGCGGGCGAGCTCCCACGCCGCTTCGATGATCGACGCGATCTTCGCCTCGCGACGCAGCGCCACGCTCCCGGCCATCCGTTCCCCTCCTTCTGCTGGACCTATCAGTGATAGGAGAATCACCTATCGACGATAGGAAGTCAAGCTCCCATGGCCCGTTTGCTGCACGATGGCCGTGTGCGGTGGGTCGTCGCAGCAGCCGTGGTCCTCGCCGGTGTGGTCGTCGCCGGCGTCGTCGCGGTGGGCGCCCGGAACGGAGCCGACCCGTCGGAGTCCCGTTCGGCTCGGCGTCACGCACCGCCGGTCACCGTCACCGACGTCGACGCGATCAAACCGCTCCTTCGCCATGCGGAGCTGACCCGCGACGTGCAGCTGGACGGAGGAGCGCTCATGCTCCGCCGCTTCGGCCGATCCACCCGGATGTCCGAGGAGGACGCGGTCGACCGCTTCCGGGCCGGGACGATGCCGACCACGGTCATCGGCGACGTCGTCGTGTTCAAGGCCTCGGCTTCCGTGCGGGTCGGAGAGGGCCCGACGTTCCGCGACCGGCCGGCCTGGGTCGTCATGTGGGGCGACGTGGGCACCTTCAACTGCCCGCTCGAGACCGGTCCACCTGCGCACGGGCGTGCGTCGCTGCCCGTCCTGGTGCTCGCAGCCGACGGCAGTCAGGGCGTGGAGTACGAGAGCCGAGGTCTCCAGCCGTGCGGACGGTCGCCGATCGGGCCGACGGCGCACACAGCCACCTTCACGGTCTCCGTACCGTGGACCCTCCGCTTGACGGCGGCAGGGCCCGTCGCCGAGTACACGGTTCCGCGCTGCGCGCCCGCCACGCCCAACACGCAGTCCTTCTCCGACGGCGACCGCGTCACGCTCACGATCTTCACCGAGGTCTCGATGCTGCACCGTTCCTGCGGCACGCCCGGCACCGTGAAGCGGACCGAGCCCGCGCCTCGGCCGATCGAGAAGCTGCACCACGGTCCGACCGGACCCACCGTGGGGCGCACCACGCGCGGAGGAGCGTCGTTCCGCTGGTTCGACGGCGCGTCCCGCTCCGAGCCCTGAGCGATCGCCCGCTCGAACGCGTCGAAGCCGCCAAGCCTGACACGCTGGTCTCGATGGGACTTCGATGACGAACACGGGCATGGTCGAGCTCGAGGGCGGCGACTTCCTGATGGGCGCCCAGGACGACTGGGCCTATCCGGGCGACGGTGAGGGACCCGTCCGCGAGGTCCACGTCGAACCGTTCCGCATCGACGCGGAAGCGGTGTCCAACGCCGAGTTCGCGGCGTTCGTCGATGCCACCACTTTCGTCACCGAAGCGGAGCGCTGGGGGTGGTCGTTCGTGTTCGCGGGGCTGCTGCCCGACAACTTCGATCCGACCCGCGGGGTCGCGGCGGCCCAGTGGTGGCGCCAGGTCCAGGGCGCGTCGTGGAGGTACCCCGAGGGGCCGCAGTCGCGCATCGACGACCGGCTCGACCACCCCGTCGTGCACGTCTCGTGGAACGACGCAGTCGCGTACGCGACCTGGGCCGGCACGCGGCTGCCGACCGAGGCCGAGTGGGAGTTCGCGGCGCGCGGCGGCCTCGAGCAGCAGCCGTTCCCCTGGGGCGCCGAGCTCGTGCCGGGCGGTGTCCACCGCATGAACGTGTGGCAGGGCGCGTTCCCGAACGAGAACACGCTCGACGACGGCTGGCTCGGGACCTGCCCGACCGACGCGTTCCCGCCGAACGGCTACGGCCTCCACAACATGACCGGCAACGTGTGGGAGTGGACTGCGGACCGCTTCGACGCCCAGCAGGTCGTGATGCGCGGCGGCTCGTACCTCTGCCACGAGTCCTACTGCCGTCGCTACCGGGTGTCGGCGCGATCGGGGAACACCCCGGACAGCTCGACCGGGAACCTCGGCTTCCGCTGCGCGGCGGCCGCCGCAACCGCAAACGGGTAGGCGCTCAGGCGAAGCCGACGATGCCGTGCGGCTCGTACGGCTCCTCGAGCGTCGTGATCTCCTCGTCGGACAGCTCGAGGTCGACCGCCGCGACCGCGTCGTCGAGGTGCTGCTGCTTGGTGGCGCCGATGATCGGCGCCGTGACGACGTCCTTGCCCAGCATCCACGCGAGCGCGATCTGCGCACGCGACACGCCCCGGTCCTGCGCGACCGACGCGACCCGTTCTGCGACCTCTCGGTCCGACGGCGCGGAGTAGAGCGCACGTCCGAACTCGTCGGTCTCGGAGCGGGCGGTCGTCTCGTCCCAGTCCCGGGTCAGCCGTCCCCGCGCCAGCGGGCTCCACGGGATGACACCGATGCCCTGATCCGCGCAGAGCGGCAGCATCTCGCGCTCCTCCTCGCGGTGCAGCAGGTTGTAGTGATCCTGCATGCTGACGAAGCGGGTCCAGCCGTGCAGGTCCGCGAGGTAGAGCGCCTTCGCGAACTGCCATGCGTACATCGACGACGCGCCGATGTAGCGGGCCTTGCCCGCCTTCACCACGTCGTGCAGCGCTTCGAGGGTCTCTTCGATCGGCGTGCGGTGGTCCCAGCGGTGGATCTGGTAGAGGTCGACGTAGTCGGTGCCGAGCCGGCGGAGGCTGGCGTCGATCTCCCGCATGATCGCCTTGCGCGACAGACCACCGCCGTTCGCGCCCTCGTGCATGCGCCCGTGGACCTTGGTGGCGATGACCACGTCCTCGCGGTCGGTGAGGGCGGCGATGGCGCGGCCGGTGATCTCCTCGCTCGATCCGTCCGAGTACACGTTCGCGGTGTCGAAGAAGTTGATCCCGTGCTCGAGCGCCCGCTCGAAGAACGGCCGGGACGCCTCCTCGTCGAGCGACCACGGATGGTTCCCCCGGGCCGGGTCGCCGTAGCTCATGCAGCCGAGGCAGATCCGCGAGACGGTGAGTCCGGTCCGTCCGAGCTTGGCGTACTTCATCGTTGGCTCCGATCGAGGGTCGACTGGATGGTCTGCGTTGTGCGGTCAGCGACGCCGCGGGCCGCACCGGCGAGGAAGTGGTCCGCACCCTCGACCGGTTCGAGCGAGGTCGCCGTCCAGCCGGCAGTCGCCTCGGCGGCGCTCGCCGGCGGGCAGTACTGGTCCTCGGTCGGGGACAGCACGAGCTTCGGTCGCGGATCGGCGGCGATCGCGTCGGTGGAGAGGGGCAGCAGCGTCAGCGGCGGTGCGACGAGCACCCATTGCACGATCCGTGGGTCGAGCACCTGGGTGGCGATGCTGCCGCCGAACGAGTAGCCGGCCACCGCGAGCGGGATCGCGCCGGGCAGGCGGCCGAGCGCGTCCTCGGCCTCGGCCACCGCCAGCGGCGCGTCGCTGGTCGAGAAGTCGAAGCGGATCGCCGCCCAGCCCGCTGCGACGGCGGCCCGGAAGATCGCATCGACCACCGGGTTGAACCGGTCGCCCCCGAAGTCCGGATGCGGGTGCAGCACGAGCACGCCGACCTCCGCACCATCGGGCACGACGAGGTCGAGACGACCGTCTGCGAGCACGAGCCGACCGTAGCGAGCAGCCCTATGGTCCCTCGCATGGACTACCGCCACCTCGGACGATCCGGCCTGCTCGTGAGCCCGCTGTGCCTCGGCACGATGAACTTCGGTCCGCGCACGAGCGAAGCGGACAGCTTCGCGATCATGGATGCGGCGCTCGAAGCCGGCATCAACTTCTTCGACACCGCCAACGGCTACGGCGGCGGCGAGACCGAGCAGATCGTCGGCCGCTGGTTCGCGCAGGGCGGCGGGCGGCGCGAGAAGGTCGTGCTCGCCACCAAGGTGTTCGGGAACGTGGCGGGGGACTGGCCCAACGACTCGAAGCTCTCGGCCCGCCACATCCGTGATGCGTGCGAGGCCAGCCTGCGCCGCCTGCAGACCGATCACATCGACCTCTACCAGATGCACCACGTCGATCGGGGCACGCCGTGGGAGGAGGTGTGGCAGGCGATGGACCTGCTCGTCGCGCAGGGCAAG
Source organism: Acidimicrobiia bacterium (assembly GCA_019247975.1). Lineage (GTDB taxonomy): Bacteria > Actinomycetota > Acidimicrobiia > Acidimicrobiales > Iamiaceae > JAFBAD01. Next base: position 5,201 of record JAFBAD010000301.1, on the reverse strand, counting down.
GTCATCTACGTCGGCAGCTCGAACTTCGCCGGCTGGCACATCGCCGCCGCCAACGAGGCGGCCAAGCGCCGGGGGTCGTTCGGGCTCGTCTCCGAGCAGAGCCTCTACAACCTCAAGACCCGGATGGTCGAGCTCGAGGTCGTCCCTGCGTGCGAGGCATACGGCGTGGGTCTCCTGCCGTGGAGCCCGGTCGGCGGCGGGCTGCTGGCCGGCTCGGTCGGCCAGGGCGACGGCCGCCGCGCCGAGGACGGCATGCGGGGCGCAGCCGACTGGTTCCGTGACCAGCTCGACTCGTGGGAGGGCCTGTGCGCGGAGCTGGGCGAGCGGCCCGCCGACGTCGCGGTCGCCTGGTTGCTGGCCAACCCGGTGGTGACCGCGCCGATCGTCGGCCCCCGCACGATGGAGCAGTTCGACGGGGCGGTACACGCACTCGACATCAGCCTCGACGACGACGTGCTGAGCCGGATCGACAAGATCTTCCCCGGCCCGGGCGGCACGGCGCCCGAGGCCTACGCCTGGTAAGGCGAACACATGTTCGCTACGGTGCGGTCATGGCACTCCCTCCGAGTTGGAAGATCCTGAACCTGCAGCGCTCCCTGGCCGCGTCCCACTCCGGGCTCGGGCTCGACGAGCGCCAGTCGAACGAGGTGGTCGGCTGGCTCTACGAAGCGCTCGTCGAGCTCGAGCGCGCCCAACGCAAGGGGTAGCGCTCGTGGCCGGCCTCCTCGACGCGCAGCCGATCGTGCTCGTCACCGGCATCCCGGCGGCCGGCAAGTCGACCGTCGCCGAGGCGCTCGCGCAGCGCTTCGACCGCGGCGTGCACGTGAAGGGCGACGTGTTCCGGCGCATGGTCGTGAGCGGGCGGGAGGAGATGACCGCCGAGCCGAGCGCGGAGGCCTGGGACCAGCTGCGGCTGCGCTACCGGCTCGGTGCCGCGACCGCGGAGGCATACCACGACGCGGGCTTCTCGGTGGTCGTCCAGGATGTGGTGGTGGGGGAGGTGCTCGAGCCGTACGTGGCGTCGATCACCCGGCGGCCGCTCGTGGTCGTGGTCCTCGCGCCGGGCACGGATGCGGTCGCCGAGCGGGAGGCGGGTCGGGGCAAGACCGCGTACCGCGACGACATGAGCGGCATCGCCGCCATGGACCGAGGGCTGCGGGAGGCGACGCCGCGGATCGGGCTGTGGCTCGACACGTCGGACCAGACCGCGGAGGAGACGGTGGACGAGATCGTCCGCCGCGGCCTGGCCGAGGGGTCGGTGGGGTGAAGCGGGCCGAGGGCCCTCGGCACTCGCCCGACTGGTACGACCAGAGCGGCGAGGCGGCCGTGCTGCGCGAGGGCGACCGCTTCTTCGTCGTGTGCGAGGGCGGCCCCTCGGTCAGCCGGGTCGAGACCTTCCCGCCCCAGCTCGAGGTGGCCGAGCAGGGCGGCACGTACGTGCTCGAGGACGACGGCCCTCGTGACGCCTGGCGCTACGTCTTCATCCCCGCCGAGAGCTGATCCCCACGGGCGTGATCGGCGTGGGAGATGACCGGCCACGTCCCCAGCAGCTCCGCCTGAGAGAACGTGACCGGTCACGACCGTCATCACACCCCCATGCAGTCGGGTCAGTCACCGCCGTTGTGAGGGATTCGAGGGAGAAATCCTAGGCTGACCACGGGATCGGTGGGCGGGCGGACCGGATCCCACGGAATCCGTCGGGCTCAGCCCTCGTCGAGCGGGCCGAGGGCGGTCTCGCGCCCGAGCCACCGGTAGAGCGTGGGCAGGAAGGCCGGCCGGGGGTCGAGGAACTGCACGCCCAGCGCGACGTGGCTCTCGTCCTCGGGCCGCATCCAGATCACCCGCACGTTGCCCGTGTCGCCACCGACGTCGAGCAGCGCGAGCTGCTTCGGGGTGATCTCCTCCTCGCGGCCGGCCCGGAGCGACGCGCCGCTGATCGACACGTCGAGGATGTGCACCGGGATCACGATCTCCTTGACCCGGCCGAACCGACCCTGGCGCTTCACGACGAGCTGACCCGACTGGTCGACCGCCTTGCGATCGCCCAAGCGCGGGACGCGGCCGCCCGGGTAGCTCATCGACATCGGCGTCGATCTTCCCATCTGCACCCTGTGCGGTCAGGGATCTGGAGGACTCGTCGTACGCTGCCGCGGATGCAGACGCTGCCGGCCTCGGACTACTGGTCGGCGGCGACGCACCGGTGCGAACGGCGGGCCATCTTCGCCACCGAGTGGCAGTGCCTCGGGCCCGCCGCACCGGTCGACGCGCCGGGCGGCTACCTCGCCGAGGAGCTCGCCGGATGGCCGATCGTGGTGGTGCGCGACGGCAGTGGTGCGCTGCGGGCGTTCCACAACGTGTGCCGGCATCGCGCCGGTCCGCTCGTCGACGACGGGTGCGGCGCGCTGCGGTCGTTCGTGTGCCGGTACCACGGCTGGGCCTACGGCCTCGACGGCGCGCTCCGCTCGGCGCGTGACTCGGGGCTCTCCGACGCGGAGGTCGCCGGGCTCGACCTGCTCCCGATCTGCGCCGAGGAGTGGCGCGGCCTCCTGTTCGTGCGGCTGGCGCCGGACGGACCGCCGCTCGTCGAGTGGCTCGGCGCCTTCGGGGACGCCTGCGAGGGCCACCCGATGGAGGCGTGGCAACCGGCCCATCGGGCCGAGCACCAGCTCGCGTGCAACTGGAAGACCTACGGCGACAACTACCTCGAGGGCTACCACGTGCCCCTCGTCCACCCGGCCCTCACCCGCACGGTCGACCCGAGCAGCTACAGGGTCGAGGCGTTCGACGGCTGGGCGCGGCACACCGTCCAGACCCGGGCCGGGGCGACCACCAGCGGCACGTGGCTGTGGCACTGGCCCAACCTGGCCGTCAACCTCTACGAGGCCGGCATGAGCGTGGAGCGCTGGGTCCCCACCGGGCCGACGAGCTGCCGGCTGGTCCTCGACTACTGGTTCGCCGACACGAGCAGCGAGGCGATGGAGGGCAACCGGCTCGCCATCGAGGGCTCGACGACGTTGTGCCTCGAGGACCAGGCGATCTGCGAGGCGGTGCAGCGCAACCTAGAAGCGGGGGAGTACGTGTGGGGGCTCCTCTCACCGCGCCACGAGGACAGCGTCGGCGCCTTCCACGACATGGTCAGGACGGCCCGCGGCCCCAGCAACCCGCCGGAGGGCGTCACACCCGACGAGTAGCTTCCACGGCGTGTGCGGGAGGTTCGTCTCATCGTCGCCACCGGACGAGATCGCCGCCTACTTCTCGGCCGACGAGTACCCCGAGCAGGTCATCGAGCCCAGCTGGAACGTGGCGCCGACCGACGACGTCTACGTCGTGCTCGACAACGGCGGGGTGCGCCGGGTGGCCCGCCGGCGCTGGGGGCTGGTGCCGTTCTGGGCGAAGGATCTGAAGGTCGGCAACCGGATGATCAACGCACGCGCCGAGTCCCTGTCCGGGAGCAACGCGTTCAAGCGGGCGTTCGCCAAGCGCCGCTGCCTCGTGCCGGCCGACGGGTTCTACGAGTGGCAGCGGGTCCCGGGCCGCAAGGCGAAGCAGCCGTACTACGTGCACCGCTCCGACGACGAGCCGTACGCGTTCGCCGGTCTCTGGGAGGTGTGGCGCCCGAAGGACGCGGACGGCAACGACCTCGAGGGTGAGGAGCCGGTGCGGTCGGCGACGATCATCACCACCGAGGCGAACGAGGAGATGGCCCGCATCCACGACCGGATGCCGGTGATCCTGCCGCCGTCGGCGTGGGACGCCTGGCTCGATCCCGACAACGACGACCTCGAGACGCTCGGTCAGCTGCTCGTCCCCGCTCCGCCGTCGGTCACGGTCCTGCGGCCGGTCAGCACCGATGTCAGCAACGTGCGCAACCAGGGGTCGCAGCTCCTCGACGAGGTGCCGGGACCGCCGCAGGACCTGTTCGAGCGCGCGTGAGCGAGCGCCGGCGACCCGGCTTCCGTCGTCGCCTCGACACCCTCTCGCTGCGAGCGCAGGCCCGGCTCGACCAGGAGTGGGCCGACCGCACGCTGCCGTGGCTCATGGCCGCCGGCCTCTTCGTCCTCCTGCTGGCGATGTCGCTCGCCGTGGTGCGCCAGCTCGACGGCGGGGCGGGCCTGTCGCAGTGGACCCAGGCCGCCTGGCACGTGCGACAGGGGAACGCGCCGGTGAGCAGCCTGACCGGCACGAACCTGGTGACCGAGCCGTGGTCGTTCATCGCGCTGCCGGTGCTCTGGCTGACCCGCTGGATCCCGACCTCCCAGCTCCTCGGCGGCACGCAGGCGCTCGCCCTGTCCCTGGCGATCGTGCCGCTGTGGCGCATCGCCCGGGACGTGTTCGACCTGCGCCTCGGCACCACGTCGGCGGTGATCGCGGCGTACGCGCTCGCCCCCGCGGTGCACGCGGCGAACCTCAGCATCTTCCACCCCGAGGTGATGGCCGTGCCGGCGCTCGCCGGCGCGGCGCTGTGGCGCCGGCAGGCGCACTGGGGCCGCTACTGGATCTGCATCGCGGTGATCCTGATGTGCCGCGCGGACCTCGGTCTGACCGTCGCGGCGATCGGCGTGGTGGCGATCCTCGACGGCGACACGCGACCGGGTGTGGCGTCGCTCGTGATCGGGCTCGGCTGGACGGTGGCCGGCGTCATCGTGCTCGACCCGCACCTGCCCCAGACCGGGCTGACCGTCGCGCAGTCCTTCGCCGCATCGGGGACCGCGCCCCTGGCCGAGGCCCGGAACCTGCTGACCGATCCATCGGCGGTGCTCGGTGACCTGTTCGCGCAGGACAGCCTGCCGATCGTCGTCGCGCTGCTCGCACCGCTCCTCTTCCTCTCGCTCAGCGCGCCCCGCACGCTGATCCCGGCACTGCCACCCCTCGTGCTCGGCATCGCAGGGGGTCAGGCCGTGCAGGGCGCGTCGGAGGCCGGCGTGCCCGAGGGTGCGTTCGGGCCGGCGCTCGCGGTGGTCGCGGTCGTGCCGATCACGGTCGCCGGGCTGGTCGCGCTCAGCCGCATCGGGCGGCGCAGCGTGACCCGGGTCAACGTCGACCACCGGATCGTCGCGTCGATCGTGGCGGCGTCGCTGATCCTCTTCGTGCAGTTCGCGCCCAGCTCGCCGTACCAGCAGCCGTGGGCGTGGGGTGGCCGCAACCAGGTGGACGCGGCCCGCATCTTCGCGGCGGACGGCGTCAAGGACGGCGTGGCGGTG
>JAFBAD010000231.1 GCA_019247975.1 Acidimicrobiia bacterium | reverse complement strand
CGGGTGCTCCTCGCCGGCGACGCGGCGCACATCCACAGCCCGCACGGCGGCCAGGGCTTGAACACCGGCGTGCAGGACGCCGTGAACCTGGGCTGGAAGCTGGCCCGGGTGGTGCAGGGCACGTCGCCGGAGGCCCTGCTCGACACGTACCACGCCGAACGGCATCCGGTCGGCGCCCAGGTGCTGCGCAACACGATGGCGATGGTCGCCCTCACGACGCCCGATGACCGCCACGACGTGCTGCGCGAGACGATGACCGAGCTCCTGCGCATGGAAGGACCGCGCAAGCACCTCGCCGGGATGCTGTCGGGCCTGAGCGTCCACTACGACCTCGGCGACGGGCATCCGCTGATCGGGTGGCGCATGCCCGACCTCGACCTGCAGACCGCCGACGGTCCGACCCGTGTGTTCGACCTGCTGCACGACGCCCGCCCGCTCCTCCTGCACTTCGAAGGCAATACGGGTCGGATTCCGACCGGTGTTGCCTTCGAACGCGTGCGGGTGGTGGAGGCCATCACGGATGGTCCGTGGGAGCTCCCGGTCGTGGGCGAGGTGCCTGCGCCGGGCGCGGTCCTGATCCGTCCGGACGGCCACGTCGCCTGGGCCGGCGACGTCGACGATCCCGGGCTCGAGACTGCAGTGCGGACCTGGTTCGGCTGACGAAGCGTGCGCACGTTTGTCGTCGACCCGAGGGTGTGCAAACCTTTGCATTCATGCGCAGGGTTGCGATGGTGATGGCGGTGTCGCTGGTGCTCGTAGCCGGGTGCAGCTCGAGCGGCGCGTCGGAGAAGGCCGTCGCGTCGAGCACCACGCATCGAACGACGACGACGGTCCCGGAGACGACCGCTCCGCCGACCACGCTCCCGATCAGCCGCGCACCGTCGACGACGACGCAGCCTACGGACCCGTCGGCCACGGGCAAGATCCTGATGATCAAGCTCTACGTCGGCGACCTCGACGAGGCGCAGACCTTCTACGGCCAGGTCTTCGGTGCGAAGTTCGCGCTGGCGGTCGGACCGACCGCGCACATCATGACGTTCCCGCAGGGCGGTCCTGGCCTGGTCCTCCTGAAGGCCAGCGCCGAAGACGAGGCGAAGCAGGGCGGCTTCATCGTGCAGGTCCCCGACATGCAGGCCGCCCAAGCACGCGCCATCGCCCATGGCGCGACCAAGCAGGGCACCTTCGCCGGCGCGCCCAGCGGCCAGGCTGCGAAGTCGGTGGACGTCCTCGACCCGTGGGGCAACCAGGTCGAGCTGCTCCAGGTCGGCTAGCGCCGGCCGCGGGTCCGGGTTCCTTTCGTGTACCGATCACGCCCGCAGCGGGCCTGATCGGTACACAGAAGCCGTAGGTCAGCCCCAGCCGCCGGCACCGGACCGGAACGCGGTGAGGCTGGCGCCGGCCGGGACCGAGTCGATGGGGGTGGCCAGCTCGTCCAGCGTGGGCGCGCCGATCTCCGTGGCGACGGCCTGCAGCGCGGTGGCGTCGAGGCCGTACACGTCGATCGCGTTGCCACCCACCATGCGCAGCGTGTCGGACGCCGAAGTGGCGCAGAACGTGTGGCGCAGGGCCAGGCGGGTGACCGAAGGTGTGGCCCGACCCTCGGGGTTCACGTACGTGCCCTCGAGGTGCGGGTAGTCCGACCCCCAGAGGAGCTGGGTCGCGTTGCCGTGCAGCACCGCCTGCTCGACCTCGTAGGGCGAGGCGAAGCTCGCGCCGTAGAAGACGTTGGCGGCCATGTACTCGCTCGGCCGGCGGGGGACCTGCTCCAGGAGCGCCTTGTTGAGCGGCTCGTCCCGCTTGGCGTCGTAGAAGTCCCACAGCGCGTCCAGCTCGTCGGCCGTGGTCGGGAACCAGCTGCCTGGCGTCTCGGTGATCACGAGCTTCAGCCCCGGGTGGCGCTCGAACACGCCGGCCCAGATCAACCACCACACCGCCCGCCGGGACGTGAACCCGCCCGACTCGATCTGCAGCAGGGGGACCGCTTCGAGCCCGGAGTACCGGGCGTTCGTCGCGCTGCCGACGTGGGTCACGAGGGGCATCTGCAGGTCCTCGCAGACCGACCAGAGCGGCTCCCAGAGCTTGCGGTTGTACTCGGGCAGCGCGCCGTCGCGCATCGCCGGGAAGTTCACGCCGCGCAGGCCCGCCTCACGTGCCCACTCGACCTCGGCGACCGCTGCGTCGACGTCCCACATCGGCAGGTAGGCGAGGCCGATGTGCCGGTGCGGGGACCGCGAGACGAAGTCGGCCAGCCATCGGTTGTAGATCCGCATCCCGATGCCGGCGAGCGGACTGTCCTCGCGGTTGGACGGCTTGCCGAGCCGCTGCGCGATGAAGGGGATCGGCTCCATGTTCATCGAGCCGTGGAAGATGACGCCTGCGGCGATGCCGTCGTGGTCGTAGTCGGCGAGCCGGGCGGCCGAGTCGTGGTGCCCGGGGGTCCGGAGGTTGGGGTGGTCGAGGTGGCCGCTGCCCCGCAGCAGGTCCTCCGCCGCGGCCTTGTCGGCGAGCGCGCCCTCGGTGAACTGGTCGAAGTCCTCGAGGTGCTCGCGTGGGCAGTACGCCCGCAGGTCCTCGACGAGCCGGGGGCCGATGTGGGTGTCGTTCGAGACGATGACGACCGGGTCGGAGCGCATCGTTCTACCGGCCCGGCAGGACGATCGGCATGCGCTCCCAGCCCCGCACGGTCGACGTCGACGCGAGCTTCATGCCGTCGGGGTCGACGTCCCACTCGGGGAAGCGGTTGAGCAGCTCGTCCAGGGCCACCTTCGCCTCGAGCCGGGCGAGGTTCGCGCCCAGGCAGTAGTGCAGCCCGAACCCGAAGGTGAGGTGCTGGATGTCCTCGCGGTGGATGTCGAACACGTCCGGGTCCGGGTAGCGGCGCGGGTCGCGGTTGGCCGCCGCCATCAGGAGGAGGATGGCGCTGCCCTCGGGGATGGTGCGGCCGTGGTAGTCGACGTCGCGCGTGACGTACCGGGCCGACGCGTGGCCCGTCGGTTCGAAGCGGAGCGCCTCGTCGATCGCGTTCGTGACGAGCGAGCGATCCTCGACCACCTCGCGCCGCTGGTCGGGGTGCTCGGCGAGGAGCTTCGCCAACCAACCGATGAGCCGGCCGGTCGTCTCGTTGCCGGCTCCGGCGAGGACGGTGGTGTAGGTGAGCACCTCGGCCCGGGTGAGCGTGCGCACCTCGCCGTGCTCGTCGGTGAACTCCGCGTTCAGCAGCTGGGTCATCAGGTCGTCGGACGGGTGCTTCGACCGCCACTCGATGTACTCGGCGAACATGTCGCCGTTCGCCACCGTTCCTTCACGGACCTTCATGGGCTGGCCGGGCCGGGTGCGCAGATCGGCGTCGGTCTTGTCGCGCACCGCGACCTGGTCCTCCTCGGGGATGCCGAGCAGCATGCCGATCACCCGCATGGGCAGCTGCGCCGCGAGCTCGGTGACGATGTCGAACCCGCCGGAGCCGACGAGGGGATCGAGGCAGCGGACGCAGTAGTCCCGCACCTGGTCCTCGAGCGCGGCCATCCTTCGCGGCGTGAACACCCGCGACATCAGGCCGCGGTGCGTCGTGTGCGCCGGCGGGTCCTCGAACAGGAGCACGCCGGGCGGGAGCTGCACCCCCGACTTGATCACGTCGAGGATGTCGCTCCGGGTGCTCGAGAACGCCTGCCAGTTGACCAGTGCCTTCTCGACGTCCGAGTGGCGGGACAGCGCCCAGAAGTCGTAGCGGTCGTTGTAGTAGGCGGGTGCTTCCTCCCGCAGCCGCTCGTAGGCGGGGTACGGGTCGGCGTTGATCTCGATGTCGTACGGATCGAAGTACGGCTCGGTGTCGGTCGTCGCGCGCATCAGCCGTCCTGTCAGCTGGGCAGCGAGCAGGTGCTGCCGCCGTCGATCGGGATGATCGCTCCGGTGATGAAGGCGGCTCGGTCGGACGCGAGGAACGACGCCAGCTCGGCGACCTCCTCGGGCTGGCCGCCCCGGCGCAGCGCCGAGCCCTTCACCAACGCGGGGAAGCGCTCGGCCGCGCCCTTGCCGCCGGACATCTCGGTCTCGATGAAGCCCGGGCAGATGGCGTTGGCCCGGATGCCCTGGGTGCCATACTCGAGCGCGGCCGCCTTGGTGAGCGCGATCACGCCGGCCTTGGCCGCGGAGTAGGCCGACGTCGGCATCTTCGAGCCGTTCATGCCGCCGGTCGACGACCAGTTGACGACCACGCCGCCGCCGGTCGCCAGCATCGTGTTGATGCCGTGCTTGGTGCCGAGCCACACGCCCCGCAGGTCGATGCCCATCACCTTCTCGTACTCCTCGAGCGTCATCTCGGCGAGGGGAGAGGCGGTGGCGATCCCGGCGACGTTGAGCACCGCGTCGACGCGGCCGAAGGCCTCGACCGCGGCGGCGAACATCGCCTCCACCGACGATTCGTCGGACACGTCCACGTGGCACGGCACCACCGCGTCGCCGAGCGCCGCGGCCGTCTCCTCCTCGCGGCCGCTGATGTCGGCCGCCAGAACCCGCGCACCTTCGCGAACGAACACCTCGGTCGACGCCCGTGCCATCCCGGAGCCCGCTCCGGTGATGACGGCGACCTTCCCTTCGAGCTCAGTCATCCCGATGTTGTACCTTGGATTTAACGCCTGTTCAAGAACGTGCAAGGGAGCGCTGATGGCGGAGGCCCGCCGGCCCCGGGCGGCCAGCGAGGAGAAGCGGCGGCGGATCCTCGACGCGACCGAGGAGATCATGCTGAAGGAGGGCTACGCCGCTGTCAGCTCGCGCAGCGTGGCCACCGCGGTCGGCATCCAGGCGCCGCTCGTCCACTACTACTTCTCGACCCTCGACGACCTGTTCGTCGCCGTGCTCGAGCGGCGGGCCGGTCGCAACGTCGAGCGGATGGCGGCTGCGCTCCTGTCGACCGCGCCGCTCCGGGCCTGGTGGCAGCTGGCCTCCGACCGCCGGGGCACTGCGCTCTTCGTGGAGCTGCTGGCCGCGGCCAACCACCGTCCGGCCCTGAAGGCCGAGGTCGGTGCGATCGCCCGCGAGATCCGGCGCATGCAGCTCGAGGTGCTCGAGTCGGTCCTCGAGGAGTACGGCATCGACGCCGAGGTCTTCCCGCCGGCGCTCGTTGCCGCGGCCATGCAGGGTGTCGCCTTCAGCGCGGTGCAGGACAGCGTGGCCGGGTACGACACCGCGGCCGACGAGGCGCTGGCTGCGATGGACCGGCTGATCGATCGCCTGGAAGCCGGCCGCTCGAATTAGAACAGTCGTTCAACTATGGTGCGCCACGTGCGACCCATCCGCTTCGGCTTCACCGGCGGCCACTCCTCGAAGCGGGAGCGGTTGCTCGACTCCGCCCGCACCGTGGAGGCGCTCGGCTACTCGACCTTCGGACTCGCCGACCACTTCGTCCGGCCGCTGGCCCCGCTGATCGCCGGGCAGGCGGTCGCCGACGCGACGACGACGCTCCGGATCACCCAGACCGTGCTCGCGCAGGACTTCCGGGAGCCGGCCGTCCTCGCCAAGGAGCTGGCGACGCTCGACGTGCTGTCGGAAGGACGGCTCCAGGTCGGCCTCGGCGCGGGTTGGCTCCGCCAGGAGTACGAGGACGCCGGCATCCGCTTCGACTCGGCGTCGATCCGCATCGAGCGGCTCGAGGAGACCGCGATCATCCTCAAGGGCCTCTTCGGCGACGAGCCGTTCTCGTTCGAGGGCGAGCACCACCGGGTCGACGCGATGCGGGGCACGCCCACGCCCGTGCAGCGGCCGAGGCCGCCGATCATGATCGGGGGCGGTGGGCGCAAGCTGCTGTCGGTGGCGGCCCGCCAGGCCGACATCGTGCAGCTCATGCCGAGCAACCGGGGAGGCGGAACCGGCCTCGACCCGTCGCAGTTCTCCGCAGAGGCGATCGAGGAGAAGATCGGCTGGATCCACGAGGCGGCGGGCGCACGGATCGATGACATCGAGCTCAGCGCGCAGCTGCTCGAGTGCGTCGTGACCGACCGCCCGGCCGAGCACCTGAGCGACTTCGCCGACCGGATCCGCGCCGTGACCGAGCGCATGGGCGGCGCCCGCATCGATCTCGGCGAGGAGGACCTGCGCAGGTCGCCGATCGTCGCGGTTGGTTCGCTCGACGACGTGTGCGAGCGGCTGGTGGAGACCCGTGACCGCTACGGGATCACGTACTTCGCCGCCCCGATCGACGCGCGTCCCGAGGTCCTCGGGCCGGTGATCGAGGCGCTCGCGGCGGGCTGATCGTCGAGGTGGCGCGTACCCTCGCTCGGGGCGACCGGGGGGAGGTGGCGCACAGCCGTGGTCGACAGCATCTCGAAGACCCGCATCGACCGGGCACAGGCCGAGGCGATCGTCGCCCGGTCGTTCGGTGCCGGCGCGGCGCTGCGGACCTTCGATGCGTGCGAGGAGGGCTGGTTCAACGCCGTGCACCGCCTCGGGCTCGACGACGGGCGTGCGGTGGTGCTGAAGATCGCGCCGCCGCCTGATGTGCGGGTCCTTCGCTACGAGGCGGACATCATCCGCACCGAGGTCGACGCCCTGCGGGTGGTTGCGGAGCAGACGGAGGTCCCGGTCCCGGCCGTGCTCGCCTGGGACGACCGGTGCGACCTCGTGCCCAGCCCGTACTTCGTGATGGAGGCGTGCCCGGGCGTGCTCCTCAGCGAGCGGCGGGCGTCGCTCGACGAGGACGGCGCCTGGACGGTCGACCGCCAGGTGGTCCGCCACGTCGCCTCGATGAACGCGATCACCGGTCCGGCCTTCGGGCGACCGGCGCCGTCCGCGCCCCGCTCGAGCTCGTGGCGTGAGGCCTTCGGCCGGCTCGTGCAGGACCTGCTCGCGGACGCGGCCGACGCGTCGGTCGACCTGCCTGCGTCGGTCGACGAGATCAGGGGCATGGTCGACGCGCGCGCCGAAGCGCTCGACGTCGTGACCACCCCTCGGTTCGTCCACTGGGATCTGTGGGACACGAACGTCTTCGTCGATCCGGCCACGCTCGAGGTGGTCGGGATCATCGACTTCGAGCGCGTGCTGTGGGCCGACCCGCTCACGGAGGCGCAGTTCACGAGCAAGCGGGGCCGCGACCGATCGGTCGACGCGCACGGCGAGCGGCTGTTCGACCAGCCGCTCGCGGTCGAGCGCCGCCGGCTCTACGACCTGTACCTGTACCTCGTGATGTTCATCGAGTGCTCGTACCGCAACTACCCGACCTCGGACATCTCGGACTTCGCGACCGCCTGCCTCGGTCGCGTCCTCGACGAGATCCGTACCGACTGAGAGAGAGAAGGTCTGACGATGGACGCAACTTCGCAACGGGACTACTCGGACCTGCGGGCGCTCTTCATCAACTGCACGCTGAAGCGATCACCCGAGCAGTCGCACACGCAGGGACTCGCCGACATCTCGATGGAGATCATGCGGCACCAGGGCGTCACGGTCGACGAGATCCGGGCCATCGACCACGAGATCGCGACCGGCGTCTGGCCGGACATGACCGAGCACGGCTGGGACCGGGACGACTGGCCCGAAATCTACGAGAAGGTCGAGGCCGCGCACATCCTCGTCCTGTGCTCGCCGATCTGGCTCGGGGAGAAGTCGTCGGTCTGCACCAAGGTGATCGAGCGGCTCTACGGCAACAGCCACCTGCTCAACGACGAAGGCCAGTACGCGTACTACGGCCGGGTCGGTGGGTGCCTCGTCACCGGCAACGAGGACGGGGTGAAGCACTGCGCGATGAACATCCTGTACTCGCTGCAGCACCTCGGCTACGTGATCCCGCCCCAGGCCGACGCCGGCTGGATCGGTGAGGCCGGGCCGGGTCCGTCGTACCTCGACCCCGGCTCGGGCGGGCCCGAGAACGACTTCACCAACCGCAACACCACGTTCATGACGTGGAACTTGCTGCACCTCGCCCGCATGATCACCGACGCCGGCGGCATCCCGGCGCACGGCAACCAGCGCGCCGAGTGGGACGCCGGCTGCCGCTTCGACTTCCCGAACCCTGACTACCGGTGACCGCGCTCGAGTGGCACCGCGTCGCCGAGGTCGGTGACCTCGCGGACGGCCGGGTGCGGTCGGTCACCGTCGACCGCCACACGATCTGCCTCACCCGCTGCGGGGACGAGTACGGCGCGCTCGACAACCGCTGCCCGCACCAGGGCGGTCCGCTGGGGGAGGGGTCGATCGAGAACGGCCTCCTGCGCTGCCCGTGGCACGGCTACGACTACGACCCGCTCACCGGCCGGCCGCCCCCGGGGTTCACCGACGCGCCGGCCGCGCACCCCGTCGAGGTCCGCGACGGCGGCGTGTGGGTCGCGCTGCCCGAGGCGACGGCGCACGTGCGCACGGTGGGCGACGTCGTGGCCGAGACGCTGTCCGCGTGGGGCGTCGACACCGTGTTCGGGATGGTGGGCCACTCGAACCTCGGCTTCGCCGATGCGCTCCGGCGGCTCGAGGTCGACGGACGGCTGCAGTACATCGGCATCCGCCACGAAGGCGCTGCGGCGTTCGCGGCCTCCGCCTACGGGAAGCTCACCGGCCGGCCCGCCGCCTGCCTGGGCATCGCCGGGCCGGGCTCGACCAACCTGCTCACCGGTCTCTACGACGCCAAGGTCGACCGCGCCCCCGTGGTCGCGGTGTCCGGTCAGGTCCCGTCGAAGGTGCTCGGACGCGGTGCGTTCCAGGACCTCGACCTCAGCGCCGCCTTCTCGGACGTGGCGGTGTCCTCGACGGTCGTGCAGTCCGGTTCGGACCACGCGGAGCTGGCTTCGCTGGCGGTGAAGCACGCGCTCGACGGCCGATCGGTCGCCCACCTCGTCCTGCCCGACGAGGTCCAGGTGCAGCCGAGCGAGCAGGCCGCAGGAACGCCTCGCGGTCGGCTGGCGTCGTGCCGCGTCTCGCCTGATCCGGCGGTCCTGGCCGACGCCCGTTCCCTGGTGGCCGCCTCCACGAGGCCGGTCGTGATCGTCGGCTACGGCGCGCGGGAGGCGATGGCCGACGTGATCGCGCTGGCCGACGTGCTCGGCGCACCGGTCGTCACCACCTTCAAGGCGAAGGGGCAGATCCCGGACCACCATCCGCTGGCCGGCGGCGTGCTCGGACGCTCGGGCACTCCCGTGGCGAGCTGGCTGATGAACGAAGCCGACGCGCTGCTCGTGTTCGGCGCATCGTTCGCGAACCACACGGGCATCGCGACGTACAAGCCGATCGTGCAGGTCGACCACGACCAGGCGGCCCTCGGCCGCTTCGACGCGGTGACCGTCCCGCTGCTCGGCGACGTCGGTGTGGCGGCGCGGCTCCTCGCCGACGGAGTGGTTCGTCCGGAGGGTGCGGTGGACCAGCGGGCCGACGTGGCGGCGCGCTGGGCGATCTGGCGGGCCGAGAAGGCGCGCCGGCTGGGGGAGGGGCGCGGCCGGGGCGTCGCCTCGGCGGCCGTGTTCGACGCGCTCAACCGGCACGTGCCGGCCGACGCGGTGATCACCGTGGACGTCGGGAACCACGCGTACTCCTTCGGCCGCTACTTCGAGGTGGACCGCCAGCGCATCCTCATGTCCGGGTACCTCGGCTCGATCGGGTTCGGCCTCCCCGCCGCGATGGGCGCGTGGGCGGCGACCGGGGCGAAGGTCGTGGCGATCACCGGCGACGGCGGCTTCGGTCAGTACCTGGCCGAGACCACGACCGTGGTCGCGCACGGGATGGACATCGTCCACGTCGTGCTCGACAACGGCGAGCTCGGCAAGATCTCGAAGGAGCAGCGGGCGTCCGAGTACGACGTCTGGCAGACCGGTCTCGTCAACCCGGACTTCGCGGCCTACGCGGAGCTCTGCGGCGCCCGCGGCATCCGGGTGGATGACGCCGACCAGCTCGACGCGGCGTTCACCGAAGCCTTCGCCACCGCGGGTCCGACGCTGGTCGCGATCGCCTGCGACGTGGAGCTGGTCTGAAGCCGGTCACACGGTCGAGCGGCCGGGCAGCTGGTAGGGCGAGACCGAGGATCGACCCATGAGCAGCTGCGCGACCACGGCCGCGATGAGACCGGGCACGACGAAACCCGGTCGTCCGGTGAACTCGGCGACGAACACCACCGCCGCCAGCGGCACCCGGTAGCCGGCGCCGAGGAAGGCGGCCATGCCGACGACCGGGAACAGCGTCGTCATCTGCGCGTCGAAGAGCCCGCCGACCGCACGGCCGACCAGAGCGCCCTGGATCACGAGGGGGATGAACAGCCCGCCGGTGCCGCCTCCGCCGACCGTGGCGCAGGTGCCGGCCACCCGCAAGGTGGCCAGCGCGGCGATCGCGAGGACGGCGCGCTTGGGATCGAGGGCCCAGGAGAGGGCGCCGTAGCCGGGACCGATCGCCAGCTCGCTGCCCCCGAGCGCGTCGGCCAGGAGGATCGTGGTCGCGAGCACGGCGCCGGCGGCGATGATGCGGACCGCGGGGTGGCCCCGCTCGGAGAGGGATTTGGAGGCTCGGAGGAGCCGGACGTACAGCCAGGCGAAGGCGCCGGCCAGCAGGCCGATGACCGCGGCGCCGCCGAGGTCGACGAGGTTGAACGGTGGCTGCCCGGCGACCGGCAGGATCGGCTCCGTGCCCGCGATGGCGGCGAACACGACGTAGCCGACGGCGGCGCTGATCGACGCCGGCAGGAGCATCCGGCGGGCGAGGTCCTCCTGGTAGGGGACCTCGAGGGCGAACACGATCCCGGTGAGCGGGGCCTTGAAGATCGCGGCGACGCCGGCCGCGGCTCCCGCGACGAGGAGCACCTTGGTGTCCTGCGGACGCACCCATCGGGCCAGTCGCCGCTGCAGCGCGGACCCGATCGCCGCGCCCGCGTAGATCGACGGTCCCTCGTAGCCGAGCGGCCCGCCCGAACCGAGGGTGGCGATCGCGGCGCCGATGCGGGCCGGGACCAGGCGGAGGTCGAACCGGCCGGTGGGGTCGTGGAACGAGCGGATGTACTCGTCGGCGGTGGAGGGCGTCGTGCCCCGGCCGGCGAGCCGCAGGCACACGAACGCCACGGTGAGGCCGATCACCGGGCACAGGACCTGCACCCCGAGGGGGAGGTCGAGCACACCGGCCAGGAGCACGTCGGCGGTCAGGCGGTCGAAGCCGGCCACCACCAGGCCGGTGATCGCTCCGGTCGCCGCGGCGAGGAGCAGGACGCGGTGGATCTGCCTCATCGTGCGGGGGGTGCTCCCCATCCGAGCAGCTCGGCCGAGGACTCGGCGTCGGGGTCGGCAGCAGCTGCGAACGCCGACAGCGCGCTGGTCACCTCGGCCACCTCCGCTGCGCGCATCCGCGACGTGATCCTCGCCAGCTCGGCGCGGCGCCGGTCCGTGACCCGCTCGACCAGCCGGCGCCCGGCCGCCGCCAGGTGCAGCTCGGTCTGCCGGCGGTCGGTCGGGCTCTCGGCCCGCCGGACGAGCTTCTTGCGCACCAGCCGGTCGACGAGACGGGTCGCCGAGGTCGGGTGGACGTCGAGCGACGTCGCGAGGTCCGAGAGGGTGGTCCGCGGCCGGGTCCAGATGAGGACGAGCGCCCGGTACTGGGGGAGCGTCACGTCGTCCTCGTCGGCGAGCGACCGAGCGGCTACGCCTACCAGCGCTCGGGACGCAGCGACCAGGGCCTCGACGGCCGCGTGCTTCGCAGACGGTTGCACCACATCATCAAGTGTAGTGCTGCACCTATCTGCGCGGGACCGTCGGCTCCTCAGTCGCCGCCGTCGTCCTCACCGTCGTCTCGCTCGCCTGATCCCTGGGTGGTCGGTGTCCGGGGCGGCGGTCTGCGGGTCAAGCGGGCGCCACGCCGTCGCGTGCGCCGCCGCACGGTGGCGACACCTCGGCGGGGGCAGCGGTGGTACATCGCTTCCAGCGTCTGCACGTAGTTCACCCCGCTCACCGCCGCCTGCCGCCTGACGTAGCGGCGGCCGGCCGCGTCGGTCCGGTACAGGCAGGCGCGAGCGGCGACGTCGTCGATCTTCGACTGGCTCTGGTGATGGCCGGCCAGGAGGAGCGTCGCCGCACCGGCCAGCACGATCAGGACGAGCGCAACGCCACCGATCACGAGCCGTCGCGACCACCGCCCCTTGGTCCGCGCGACGTCGCTCACCGGTGACCGTCGACGGGAGCTCGGGTCGGGTCGTCGAGTCCGGTGACCGTGAGGAGCGCGGCCAGGGCGACCAGCGCGATGGCGAGCACGACGCTGACGAGCGCGTCACCGTGCCCGAGGCCTCCGTCCGAGACCGGCTTCGCGAACCAGTCGGCGAACGATGCCCCGACGGGTCGGGTGACGATGTAGGCGAACCAGAACGCGAGCACGCCGTTCATCCGGAACCGCCAGTAGCCGATCGCCGGGATGGCGAACACGCAGACGAAGAGGATCGCCGACGACAGGTACCCGAGGTGCAGGGTGACGGCGGTGAAGTCGCCGGTGGCGGTCCCGAGGGCGAAGGTCACGGTGGCCGCAGCCCAGTAGAAGGCTTCGCGTGGGGTGGTGGTGATGCTGTGGATCGAAAGCGTGTGCTCGTTCCGGTCCCACAGGACGAAGGTGGCGGCGAGCGCGATGCCGCACACGACGACGGAGACCGCGTAGGGGATGCCGAGGCCCACGTGCGCCACGTCGGCGCCCATCGTCCCGAACACGCTCACCATCGCCGCCACCGACCAGTAGAGCCACGCGACGTAGCGACGGGCCCGCAGCTGCACCGCCAGGCTCACCGCGAACGCGACGAAACCGACGAGGACCACCGGCACCGGGTCGAACCGCTTCACGAGGTAGTCCGACACGGCTTCGCCAAGGGCGGTGGTCACGAGCTTGACGACCCAGAACCACGCGGTGAGCGCCGGCACCTTGCGCAGCATCGGGCCGGTCCAGATGCCGGGCTCGGCCTCGATGGTTCGCACGGCGCACCAACCTGCTGGGGCCGGGGCCAGCACAGCCTCACGGGAAGGCAAAATCCTGGCCAACTCCCGTCCGGCGGCGGCCGGTCAGTCGTTGCGGGCGTTCTCCGGGGCGGTCGTGCGGCCGAGCAGCGGGAACATGGACGCGATCAGCGCGCACGACGCGAGCAGACCGGCAGCGACGAGCACGTAGTAGCTGACCGGCAACGGCTGCAGCGTCTGGTCGAGCTGCGCCCGCAGGAACAGCGCGGCCATGGCGCACCCCACACCTGCCGCGACGAGCACGCCTGCGAGCAACGGCGCGACGGTCTCGAGGCTGATCACGCGCCGGAGCGTCGTCAGCGGCACGCCGGTCAGGCGCAGCAGGCTGAACGGTCGCCGGCGCTCGGACAGGCCACCGGCGACGTTCACCGCGAGGCTGCAGCCGGCGATGGGAAGGCTCGTGAAGAGCACGACGCTCGCGAGCTGGCGGTAGTTGTCGAGCAGCTTTGAGCCGAGCGCCCGGATCTCTGACACGGTCTCGGGTGCGGATGCGTGCGGGAGGTCCCGCTCGAGGAGCGTCCGAACGCGCTCGACGGTCGCCGGCGCACCGCTGCTGTCGACGACGATCGAGTCGACCGGCAGCGCCGTGGCGCGCGCGATCGTCAGGCTGCTCGTCGGCCACACGGCGTCGGACAGCGGCTTCGAGTTGTCGATGATCGCACCGCCGAAGTCCGGCTTGACGGCGACCACCGATGCTCCCGGCGGACACCGGCCCAGCACGCGCACCGCGGTGAGCTGCGAGCACTCCACGACCTCACCGAAGAAGCCCCAACGATCAGCGGTCGCGGTGCGGTGCAGCACCGCGACGCCGCGTACCCCCGGGATCGCGTCGAGCGAAGCGACCATCTGATCGGGCAGGTGGGCGACGACCTGGTCGGGGCTGTACATCGTCTGGACCACCACGCCCTTGGACCCCTCGGCCGCGCTGACCGATCCGCGGTTGTACGCCGCGATCGTCGTGATCGTCCCGAGCGACACGGTTGCGATGAACACCGCGAGCACCGGTCCGCTGACCGCCCGGAACGCCGCCTTCGGATCGTCGTTCAGGCGTCGAGCGGCGATGAGCCCCGCCGGTCGAGCGGCCCGACCGGCGAGCAGGCGTGAGGCGGTCATCGTCAGCCAGGGCCCGGCGACCACCAACCCGATCATCACGGTGAACACGCCCAGCAGGTAGGCGTACGCCTGCATGTCGCTCCGTGCATCCGTGATGTCGCTCCCGTAGGCGAGGTAGACCATCCACGCGGTGCCGGCCACGAGCGGCAGGAGCCGGACGGGGCTCGGCGGCCGGGGCGTCACGCGTCGACTGACACCGAGCGGGGAGATCGTCACTCTGCGGAGCGCGAGCCGCGCGGCGACTGCGGCGCCGATCGGGATGCCGAGGCACACGGCGACGAGATCGGTCGAGGTCAGCCTCAGGTCCTGGAGGAAGAACGTCGATCCGTTGAACGGCAGGCGCGCGATGGCCGGCCGAGCCACGGTGAAGACCGCCAGCCCGATCAGGACGCCGAGCGCAGTGGCGACCACCGACTCGATGGTGGAGATGCGGGTCACCTGCTGCGGCGTGGCGCCGACCAGCCGCATGGCTGCGAAGCGCTGCTCCCGCCGAGCGGCGGAGAGGCGGGTGGCGCCGCCGATGAAGATGAGCACCGGGAACAGCAGCGCCGCCGCGACCACTCCGAGCACGAGGACCATCCCGTTGGCGTCCGTGCCGATCGGTGCGCACTCGCCGGTGCAGGCGCTCGGTGAGGTGGTGCTGATCGTCGTGATCGGCTTGCCGCCGAGGGCGGCGACCTCCGCAGGGCGGCGGCCGATGACGACCAGCAACGTGTTCGGTGCGGGCAGAGCGTCGTCGCGGATGGTGCCGGCCAGCGATCCGGGGTACCGGTCGCGAAGCTGCTCGTGCGGCACGCTCCGGAGCAGCTTCACCATCGCGGGTGACGCGTAGTACTGGCCGGGTCGGGGGAGCGAGGACAGCCCTGGTGGGATCGGCGCATGCGGGCCGGTGGGGGCGAGGTCGAGGCGACCGATCTCCTCGCCCTGGTAGCCGTCGCGCCGCAGCGACCACCAGAGGGGGTCGACGGCGGAGGTCGTGGAGCGCGCTGCGTGGGCGCCGGGGTAGCCGGTCTCGAGCCACGCGTAGCGCTCGTTCTGCGTCTGGAAGGCGTGGCTGGCGGCGAGGGTCGTGAGCAGGAGCGCCACGCCCACGGCCACCGCGCCGGCGATGAGCGCAGCTCGGGCGACGACCGCCCGGCCGCCCGTGATCGCGAGGCGCAGCCCGAGGCGGATCATCGGGCAGGGAGGAGGCTCGTGGTGCGACCGTCGCGGACGATCACCTCTCGGTCCGCGTAGGCCGCGACCCGCGCGTCGTGGGTGACGAGCACCACCGCGCTGCCCTGGTCGCGTGCCGCGCCGACCAGGAGCTCCATGACGTGCTCGCCGGCGAGCGTGTCGAGCGAACCGGTCGGCTCGTCCGCGAACACGACATCGGGTCCGGCCACCAGCGCGCGAGCGAGCGCCACGCGCTGTGCCTCGCCACCTGACAGCTCACCGGACCGGCGCCGCTCGAGCCCGCCGAGGTCGAGCCGGTCGAACCAACCGCGCGCGCGACCCAGCGCGTCGTGGCGCCGCACGCCCTCGAGCAGCAGCGGCAGAGCGACGTTCTCCTCAGCGGTCAGCTCGGGAACCAGCTGACCGAACTGGAACACGAACCCGAAGCGGGACCGCCGCAGCTCGCTGCGAGCGGCCTCGCGCAGGGTGTCGATGCGGATCGCGTCGAAGACGACCTGGCCGTGCTCGGGGACGAGGATCCCGGCCAGGCAGTGCAGGAGCGTCGACTTGCCCGAGCCGCTCGGACCCATGACGGCGACGAGCTCACCGGCGTCGACGGTGATCGACGCGCTCCGCAGCGCGGGCGTCGCACCGAACGACAGCTCGAGGTCGGTCGCGGCCAGCAGCGGACCACCAGCGGTGCTCATGCCTGGACCTCCTTGGCGAGTGCGTCGAGCCGCGAGGCCGTGAGATCGATCCAGCGGAGATCCGCCTCGAGGTGGAAGAGGCCGTGGTCGGCGAGCAGCGCATCGACGAGCGTGCTGCTCCGGCGGAGCTCGGTCAGCTCCCGCATCCGAGCCATGTGCGCGGCGCGCTGCGTGTCGAGGTAGGTCTCGGCCGACCGACCCGACAGGAGCGCGAGCACGACCTTCACGAACAGCACGGTCTGCAGGTGGGGTTCCGCAGGCACTGGCTCGGCCAACCACGCCTCGAGGTCGCTCACCCCGTCGGCGGTGATCACGTAGCGCTTGCGGTCCGGGCCGGATCCCGGCTCCGCCTCGCCGGCGATCACCTTGCCGTCCCGGGCCAGCCGGCCGAGCGTGGCGTACACCTGACCGAAGGGGAGCGGTTTGTCGCGACCGAAGAACGCGTCGTAGTCCCGCTTCAGGTCGTAGCCGTGGCGGGGCTCGCGCTCGAGCAGCCCGAGCAGCGCGAGAGGAACACTCATCGCGCAAGGTATACACCGAGTGTGTACAGGCGACAAGAGCGGTCTCAACCAGGGCGCGCCTGGCAGGCTCACCGCATGGATGTCCTCGAAGCCCTCTACACAACCCGTGCGATGCGTCGGGTCACCGATCAACCGATCCCCGACGACGTCAAGGCGCTCATCCTCGACGCGGCCGTGCGTGCACCGTCGGGCGGGAACGCCCAGAACTGGCGCTTCCTGCTGGTCGACGACCCGGACGTCCGTGGCCAGCTCGGACCGATCTACCGCGACTGCATCACGACGCTGTGGCAGAGCATCTACAAGGACCGGCTCGAGGAGGCCCGGGCCACGCCGGACGATCCGGAGAGCGCGCAGTTCCTCCGCGTCTACCGGTCCGCCGACTACGCCGCCGATCACTTCGCCGAGTACCCGATGCTCCTGTTCGGGTTCGTGCAGCACGACCCGACCGGCGGCTCGATCTATCCCGCTATCTGGAGCGCGATGCTCGCCGCCCGCAGCGAGGGCGTCGGCACGTCGCTCACGTCGGTGCTCATGTTCCGCAACGACGACGTGCTGGAGGTGCTCCAGGTGCCCAAGGACGAGGGCTGGATCATGGCGTGCTGCGTGACGTTCGGGTACCCGAAGGGTCGCTGGGCGGTGGCGCCGCG
>JAFBAD010000067.1 GCA_019247975.1 Acidimicrobiia bacterium | reverse complement strand
CTCGGGCGCACGTTCCAGTCGGCCACCCTGTTCCCCGAACTCACCGTCCGGGAGACCGTGCAGCTCGCGCTCGAGGGCCGCCATCGCACCGGCCTCCTGTCCGCTGCGCTGTACCTGCCGCCGTCGGTCCGCATGGAGCACAAGCGCCGGACCGAGGCCGACGACCTCATCGACTTCCTCGGCCTCGGTCGCTACGCGCAGAGCTACATCTCGGACCTCTCCACCGGCACCCGCCGCATCGTCGAGCTCGCAGGCCTCCTCGCGCTCGACGCCCGGGTCCTCTGCCTCGACGAACCGACCGCCGGGCTCGCGCAGCGCGAGACCGAGGCGTTCGGTCCGCTCATCAAGGAGATCCAGCGCGAGCTCGGCGCTTCTGTGCTCGTCATCGAGCACGACATGCCGCTGATCATGAGCATCAGCGACCGCGTCTACTGCCTCGACCTCGGCCGGCTCATCGCCGAGGGCACGCCGGACGCCGTGCGCAACGACACGTCCGTGATCGCCAGCTACCTCGGCACCGACGAGCGGGCCATCGCCCGCAGCGGCGCCACCGTGACCGATACCCAACCAACCGTCGGGGGATGACCATGCGCAAGTGGGCCGCGCTCCTAGCCGTCGCACTGCTGATCGCCGCCGGGTGCACCTCCGGCGACGACACCAAGACGAACGCAAGCGGCTCCGGCGGGAACGGCAGCGGGGGCGGGGGCACCACCACCACGCTGGATCCGAAGGAGGCGGCCGAGCACCCCGGGGTCACCGCGAACGAGATCAAGCTCGGCATCACCTACGTGGACCTCAAGGCGATCGCCAGCGTCACCAGCATCAGCCACGGCGACTACGAGGCGTCCTACCGGGCGGTCATCGACGACCTGAACAAGCGGGGCGGCATCAACGGCCGCAAGATCGTGCCGGTGTTCGCGCCGGTCAACCCGATCGGCACCCAACCGGCCGAGGAGGCGTGTCTCAAGCTGACCGCCGACGACCACGTCTTCGCCGACGTCGGCTTCTTCCTGGGCGACGCCGTCCTGTGCCCGCTCGAGAACCACTCCACCGCTGCACTCGGCGGCGACATGAACCCCGAGCGCCTGGCCCGCGCCAAGGCGCCGTGGTTCACGCTGGAGCCGAGCAGCGACGTGCAGTCCGACGGTGTGAAGGCCTTCGACAAGGCCGGTGACCTCGACGGGAAGATCGCCGTGTACGCGATCGTCAACGACAAGGCGCTGCTGGACGACACGATCAAGCCGCTGCTCTCGGACCTCGGCGTGAAGCCGGTCGCGACCGCCGTGCTCGACGTGCCGCCCGAGGACACGCAGGCCGCCATCGCGCAGACCGCTGTGATCGCGCAGCGGTTCAAGTCGGCGGGCGCCACCAAGGTGCTCGTGGTCGGCAACGGCGGGGTCAGCTGGGCCAAGGGCCTGGCCACCACCGACTACCGGCCGCAGAGCCTCTTCATCACGACCAACACGATCTTCGCGTACACGAACGACGCCGCCGGTGCCGACTTCTCGGTGCTGAAGGACGCACTGGCCGCCGACGTCGCCAGCAAGGACGTGATCTACGGCGAGCCGAAGATGCAGGCGTGCCTCAAGGTGATCGAGAAGGCGACCGGCACGACGATCAAGAAGTCGGTCGACACCAAGACCGGCGAGCCGGACAACTTCGTGTCCGCACTGAGCGCCTGCCGGTACATCGGCCTGTTCGAAACCATCGCCAAGGCCGCCGGCAAGGACCTCAACTACGCCACCTTCCGCGCCGCGGCGGCGAAGGCCAGCCCGATGGCGCTGCCCGGCGGCACGTTCACCTTCGGCCCGGCGCCCCACGCCGACGGTGATCCCCCGGTCTTCATCTACGAGTGGGACGCGTCCAAGAAGGACTTCGTCCAGCAGAGCTGACCGCTCCGGACGGATCAGTAGTTCCGGCCCTCGGGCATCTCGCGGATCATGTTGTCCTGGCTGAAGGACGCGACGAGGCGTCCGTCGGTGCTGAACACGTTGGCGGCGCCGTGGCTACGGCCGCGGCCCGCGTAGCTGCTGCGCTGGTCGAGCAGCAGCCAGTCGGCGGCGCGGAACGGCTCGTGGAAGGTCAGCGTCTGGGTCAGGACGGTCGTCGACACGGTGACGTGGGCGAGCGACTGGCCGATGCCCTCGTGCGGCCGCATCGCGGTGGCGATCAGGAACCCGTCGCTCGCGTAGGCGAGCATCGCCTGGTTCAGCGCGAGGTCGTCGGTCGGCACGCCAGGGAAGCGGCTCCACACCCGTAGCTCCGCCGGCCCGGTCAGCGCCGGGTCGCTGATGTCGACGTCGTCGACGATGCGCATGTCCCAGAACGCCGGCGTCGGGCGCTCCTCCCACCCGTCGGGCGCACCGACCTGCGGCGCCGGGTCCCCGTGGCGGATGCGGTCGGCGTCGGGCGCGTGCAGCATCACCGTCGAGCGCGTGCACACGCCTCGCGACTGCGATGTCGTCACCGACACGGTCGCGAACGCGCGGCCCGACTGGAGCACCTCGGCGCGGATGTCGAGCGGTTCGGTGAAGGCGCCGGCGCGTGCGAAGACGCAGTGGAGGGACAGCACCTCCTTGTCGGGCACCGTGCGGGCCGCCGCGATCAGTGACTGCGCGAGGAGCTGCCCGCCGAAGACGACCTGATGGCCCTCGTCGAGGTGCGACGCCGTGAACGCGCCGTCACCTGCGGGCGTCGGTTCGAAGACCTCGAGCACCTCGTTGATGTCAGCCATGGGCTCGGACGGTAGTCAGCCGGCGGGTTCGACCGTGACGGGCACGCCGGAGTAGCGCACCATCCCGGTCACCGGGTCGATCACGTCCTTGTCGGTGAGGAGGTTCACGTTGGCGTCGTGGTGCCCGTGGGGCACCGACACCGCGCCGCGGCGGATCGCCGCGTCCACCCGGGCGATCCCGGTGAGCTCGCCGCGACCGGTGCGGATCACGACAGGTTGGCCGTCGACCACCCCCGCATCACGGGCGTCGTCGGGGTGCAGGATGACCTCGGGGGCTTCACCGAGGAAGTCGAGCGCGGCGTTCAGCTTGCGGGCCTGGCGGCGAGGGATCAGCACGAGCGGGGCGGGCGGTTCCAGCTCGGCCAGCTGGTCAACGAGCAGCTGCGGCGCGAGCCGCCACCCGCCCGAGCGATCGAGGTAGGTCTCGACCCACGGCGACGGCACCTCGACGGGCAGCTCCACGTACCCGGACTCGACCACCTCGTCGAAGCCGCAGCGCGCCGCGTGCATCGTCCGGGCCAGCATCTCGTCGTCGGTCCCGCCCGGGTCCGCGAGGTCGTGGCCGAGCCGCCGCCCGAGCTCGGCCAGCACCCACCATGCCGACCGTCGATCCCCCACCGGGTCCACGACCGGCGGGGTGTGCTGCATCGAGATCCGCGGCACGAGGAAGTCCCAGATCGTCAGGTCGGCCCGCTCGAGCTGATCCTTGGTCGGGAGCACGTGGGTAGAGATGTCGGTCGTCGGGTTCGGGATGATCTCGGTGCTGGCGAGGACCTCGAGCGACCGCAGCTCGGGTTCGAGCACGTTGGCGTCCGGGAACGAGGCGAGGATGCTCCCGCCGAGGTTGAGCAGGGCGCGGATGTTTCCGGCCCGGATCTCGTCGGGCAGGGCCGCGCAGGGCCACTCGCCCAGGAACGACTGGGTGTCGGGCCGGGACCGGGGGCCGCGCCCGAAGAGCGCGTCGGGCGGCAGGACCGGCAGCTCGAACGACTCGAACTGCAGCTTGAACCCCGGGTGGAACCACAGGCCGCCCGGCCGGTTCATCGCGCCGGTCAGGATCATGAGGACCCACGACAGCCAAGCGGTGACGTTGCCGTTGACCGCACCCATCGTGACACCGGTGCCGGTGTGGATGGCCACCGGTCCGGCCCGGCGTATGGCCGCGAGCAGCTCGGCCAGCTCGGCTTCCGCCGCCCCGGCGATGGTCGCGGCGCGCTCGACGGTGAACGGCTCGACCGCGGTGGCGAGCTCGTCGCGACCGATCGTCCGGTGCTCGAGCACCTCACGGTCCGCTCCGTCGCGCAGCAGCTCGCGTGCGAGGTACGCGAGCACCGCGTAGTCGGTGCCCGGCCGCGGCGCGAGGTGCCTGGTGGCCAGGCGGGCGGTCTCGGTCCGGCGCGGGTCGAGCACCCACACCTCGGCGTGGGACCGGACCTTGCGGATCTCGGTGACCGGATCGGGCAGGGCGATGTTGTGGCCGTGGGACACGACCGGGTTCACGCCGATGTAGAGCACGAAGGTCGCGTGGTCGTAGTCGATGTGGCTGCTGAAGCCCGGGAAGCCGCCGACGAGGTGCGCGACGAGGGTCTTGGCGGTGCCGTCGATGGTCAGCGGGCTGAACTTGGCCGGCGTGCCGATCGCTGCGAACAGGGCTTCGACCATGCGGTAGCCCGACGCGTCCATGCCGAGGCCGCTGCCGAAGTAGACACCGACCGCCTCCGGACCGTCCGCGTCGATGATCGTGCGCAACCGCTCACCCAGGTCGTCGAGGCAGTCCTCCCACGAGACCGGTCGGAGCTCGCCGTCGACCCGCAGCAGCGGCCGCTCGAACCGCTCGGGGTGGTGGTGGAGCGCAGGCAGCGCCCGGCCCTTCGCGCAGGTGTAGCCGTGGGACAGCGGATGGTCCTTGTCGCCCCGCACCCGCACGACCTGATCGCCCTCGACGTCGACGAGGATGCCGCACACCGCTGTGCAGATCCGGCAGAAGCTGCGCACCGTCCTCGTTCCGGTCGTGCTCATGGGGCGACCTCCAGCACCACCTTGCCGATGGCGCGGCCGTCGGCGACGTAGCGCAGCGCCGCTGCGGCCTCGTCGAGCGGGAAGGTCGCCCCGATGTGGGGGACGACCCGCTTGTCGGCCAGGAGCTGGAACAGGTCGCGCTCGTTGCGGGCCATGGCCTCGGGGTGGTGCATCGCGAAGTCGATGAACTGGAAGCCCTTGATCGTGACGCCCTTCAGCAGCACCAGGTTCAGCGGGATGCGCGGGATCTCGCCCGCGGCGTAGCCCACGGTCACGAACCGGCCGCCGTAGTGGAGCGCACGGAGCGCCGGCTCGGCCAGCGGACCACCGACCGGATCGACGACGACGTCCGCTCCACCCGGCAGCACCTGCTTCAGCTGGCCGCGTAGGTCGCCGTCCGCGTGGTTGACCCCGCGGGTGGCGCCATTCGCCTCCGCAACCGCGAGCTTCTCGTTCGACGATGCGACAGCAGTGACCGTCGCGCCGAGCACCGCGCCGAGCTGCACCGCGGCGAGCCCCACCCCTCCCCCGGCGCCGAGCACGATCATCTCCTCGCCCGGCTGGACCTCGGCGATCGATCGGAGCACGTGCTGCGCGGTGCGGTGGGCGACGCCGAACGCCGCTGCGTCGGCCGCGTCCACCCCATCGGGGATGCGGGTCAGCTGCCGCGCCACACCGACCGCCTCCTCGGCGAACGCGCCGACGATGTGGCTGCCGGATACGCGGTCGCCGACCGCGACACCGGTCACATCGCCGGCCACCTCGGTGACCACACCTGCGTACTCGCTGCCCGGCACGAACGGAGGCGGCACCGACACCTGGTACTGGTCGGCGAGGACCAGCACGTCGGGGTAGTTGACCGCTGCAGCCTGGACCGCGATGCGGGCCTGACCGTCGGTCAGCTCAGGGGGTGGCACCTCTTCGACCGTGACCACCTCAGGCGGTCCGTACGCCCGGCACAGCGCAGCCCGCATGTGACTACCGGTCGTAGTCCGTCGACTCGGCCATGTCCGCGGCCTCCTGCATCAGGTTGAGCACGATCGGGCCGAAGGCGAGGAGCTTCTCGTCGTTGCCGGCCCGCTGGAAGCCCTGCTCCAGCACGACCGCGAGCTTCCACTTTGCGAGCACGCAGTAGTAGTCGATGTCGTCGACCTGGCGGCCCGAGACCTCGGAGTAGTGCGCGAGCACCTCTGAGCGCGACGGCATGCCCTGCATGTCGACGTAGCTGAAGCCGTCGGCCGGCTTCGACGTGTCCTCCGGCCAGCTGTGCACGACCCAGCCGAGGTCGAGCTTCGGGTCGCCGACCGTGCCCATCTCCCAGTCGACGATCGCGGCCAGCTGCGCCGGCGCGCCGTGCTCGAACATCACGTTGGCGAACTGGTAGTCGCCGTGCATGAGGCCGGGCACGTAGTCGATCGGCTTGTGTGAGCGGAGCCACGCAGCGGCCTCCTCGAAGCCGGGGAGCTCGCGACCCTTGATGCGCTCGAGGAAGCCGGTCCAGCGGTCGACCTGGCGCTCGTGGAAGCCCTCGGGGCGGCCGAGGTCCTCGAGGCCCTTGGCCTGCCAGTCGACGTTGCCCAGCAGCGCGATGCCCTCCACCAGCTGGTAGGCGAGGCCTCGCTTGGCGTCGACGTCGCTGCGGAACGGCTCGGGCCACGGGCGGCTGCCGTCGGACTCGGTGACCAGGCCCATCGGCGACCACCCGTCGACGTAACCCATCACGTAGAAGGCGCGGCCGAGCACGTCGGTGTCGCGGCACGCGGCGATGGCCGGCGTATGGGGCACCTCGGTGCCGTCGAGCGCCGCGATGATGCGCCACTCGCGCCAGATTCCCTCGTCGCGACTCTCGGGCGCGGACGGCGGCGGGATGCGCAACGCGCCGTGGAGGTCGCCGCGGCGGATCTCGTAGATCTCGTTCTGCGAACCGCCCGAGATGAAGCTGTGCTCGATCGGCTCGCCCTTGCCCGGCAGGCCCTCGCCGTCCATCCAGGCGCCGAGGCGCTCGATGTCGATCACAGGTTGCCGACCTCCAGCTCGAGGATCTCGCCGTACTTCTCGCGGGCCGCATCGATCTTCCCGGGGATCCACTCGGTGGGCCACATGCCCTCGGCCGGGCGGTGGTCCCGCAGCAGCTGCCGGGCGACGGTGACCTTGTGGACCTCGGTGGGACCGTCGGCCAGGCCCATCACCCCGGCGCCGTGGATCATCCCGAAGAACGGCATCTCGTTGGTCGTGCCGAGCGCGCCGTGCACCTGCATCGCCCGCCACGCGATGTCGTGCAGGATCGTCGGCATCACGACCTTGGCGACCGCGATGTCCTTCCGCACCCGCTTGTAGTCGTTGTACTTGTCGATCTCCCACGCGGTGTACAGCACGAACAGCCGGAACTGGATCAGCTGCGCGTAGGAGTCGGCGATGTAGCCCTGCACGAACTGCTTGTCGGCCAGCAGGCTGCCCTGCGTCTCGCGGCTGAGGGCGCGCTCGCACATCATGTCGAACGCCTTCTGCGCCATGCCGATGGTGCGCATCGCGTGGTGGATGCGGCCGCCGCCGAGGCGGGTCTGCGCGATCACGAACGCCTGCCCCTCGCCGCCGAGCAGCGCGTCCTCGGGCACCCGCACCTCGTCGTAGTGGATCAGTGCGTGCCAACCCTCGTTCATCGGCTCACCCCAGAGGCCGACGTTGCGCTCGATCTTCACGCCGGGCGTGTCGGTCGGCACCAGGAACATCGACATGCCCTTGTACGGGCTCACGTCGGGGTTGGTCACCGCCATGACGATGAGGAACGACGCGGTCTTCGCGTTCGACGAGAAGTACTTCCAGCCGTTGATGACCCACTCGTCACCGTCCTTCGTCGCCTTCGTGGTGAAGAGGGTCGGATCGGCGCCGGCGTGCGGCTCGGTCATCGAGTAGGTCGAGAAGCACTCGCCGTTCAGCAACGGCAGCAGGTACTTGTCCTTCTGCTCCTGCGTGCCGTAGTGGGCGATGATCTCGGCGTTGCCGGTGTCGGGCGCCTGCGTGCCGAACACGAGCGACGCCCACAGCGAGCGGCCGAGGATCTCGTTCAGCAGCGCCAGCTTGAGCTGGCCGAAGCCCTGGCCGCCGAGGTCAGGGCCGAGGTGGGTCGCCCAGAGGCCCTGGGCCCGCACCTCGTCCTTCAGCGGGTCGATGATCTTGCGCTTGCGATCGTCGAGCGGCACGAACTGCTCGTGCGGGAAGAGGTAGTCGAGCGGCTCGACCTTCTCCCGGACGAACTCGGCCGTCCAGTCCAACTTCTCCTGGTACTCGGGGTCGGTCTCGAAGTCCCACGCCATTGCATCCACCTCCTGGGCCAGCCAGAATAGCGTTCTGGCTCCGCAGAACATAGTTCCCGAGCTCACCCCGTCGTGGCACGCGCAGCGCGATCCGGACCGCCCCGCGATCGTGATGGGCGGCTCCGGCGAGGTCGCGACCTACGGGCAGCTGGAGGACCGGTCGGTCCGCTTGGCCCGGGCCCTGCGCTCGCGTGGCGTCGGCCCGGGTTCGCACGTCGCCATATTGATGGAGAACAACCGGCCGTACCTGGAGGTCACCTGGGCGGCGCAGCGATCGGGCCTCCACTACACCGCGATCAACTCGCACCTGCGGGAGAACGAGGTGCAGTACATCCTCGACGACTCGGGCGCGACGGTGCTCGTGTCATCGGAGGCGATGGCCGGTGTCGTCGAGAAGCTCGACCTGTCGCGCATCCCGGTGCAGTTGTCCTCCATCGGCGACATGCCCGGCTTCGAGCGCTACGACGACGTGCTCGCCTCGTCGTCGGCCGAGCCGCTGGCCGACGAGGCCGAGGGACGCGAGATGCTCTACTCGTCGGGCACGACCGGCCGGCCGAAGGGCGTGCGCAAGCCGCTGCCGGGCACGCCGTTCGGCGACCCCAGCGCGGCCCCGGTCGCGATCGCGCAGGGCTTCGTGTTCCAGGGCGCCGGACCGGACGCGGTCTACCTCTCCCCCGCGCCTCTGTACCACGGCGCGCCGCTGGTCGGGTCCATGTCGATGCACCGCATCGGCGGCACGGTCGTCGTGATGGAGCGCTTCGACCCGCGCCTGTGCCTCGAGCTGATCGAGCGCCACCGGGTGACCGACGGGCAGTTCGTCCCGACCATGTTCATCCGCATGCTGCGCCTCCCTCCCGACGAGCGGGCGCGGTACGACGTGTCGTCCTTGCGCAACGCGGTGCACGCCGCCGCGCCGTGTCCGGTCGCGGTGAAGCACCAGATGATCGAGTGGTGGGGCCCGATCATCAGCGAGTACTACTCGGGCACCGAGGACATCGGCAGCACGTACATCACCTCTCCGGAGTGGCTCGCGCATCCCGGGTCGGTGGGCCAGCCGCGCGAGGAGTGCCACATCGTCGGCGAGGACGGCGCAGAGCTCCCGACGGGTGAGGCCGGCCTCGTGTACTTCGCGGGCGGTCGCCCGTTCGAGTACCACAACGATCCGGAGAAGACCGCGTCGGTCACCAACGACCGGGGGTGGCGGACGCTCGGCGACATCGGCTACCTCGACGAGGACGGCTACCTGTACCTCACCGACCGGCAGGCGAACATGATCATCTCGGGCGGCGTGAACATCTATCCGCAGGAGGCCGAGAACGTGCTCGCCGGTCACCCGTCGGTGGTCGACGTGGCGGTGATCGGCGTGCCCGACCCGGAGATGGGCGAGGCGGTCAAGGCGGTCGTCCAGCTGGTCGACGGGGTGGCGCCGGGGCCGTCACTCGAGGAGGAGCTGCTGGCGTTCTGCCGGGGCGAGCTGGCGACGTACAAGTGCCCGCGCACGGTCGACTTCGTCGACGACCTCCCCCGCCACGACAACGGCAAGCTCTACAAGCGGCTCCTGCGCGAGCGGTACTGGGAGGGCCACGACTCCCGTGTCATCTGAGCTGCGCGCTCTCGACCGCGAAACGGATCAGCCGCTCGCGCTCGGCCCGCGACGGCTTGGTGCGGGCCCGAAGGTGATCGGCCAGCCGACCGACGACCGCGTGGGCGACGAGCGTCGCATCGAGCTGCGGGTCGGCGCTCCCGAGCCCGTCGAACGGCCCGACGAGGAGCTGCCCGAGCTGCGCGGTCGCGTCCGGCCCGCCCTCCACGTCCCGCTCGGTCGTGCCGTTCATGAGCACCGCCAGGGTGGTCGCGCCGGTCGTGCCGTCGGTCTGGGAGAGCACGCCCTCGACCCAGCGCCGCACCTGCCCGTCGGGCGACGTCTCCTTGGCCATCTGGTGGCCGAGGTACCCGGCGAGCCGATGCGCGCCGTCCTCGATCAGCGCGTCGACCAGCGCGCTCTTGGACGGGAAGTGCCGGTAGAAGGCGTCGTTCGACAGGCCGGCTGCCGCGACGATGTCCGCAACCCGGGCCTTCGCGGTCGTGCCCTGCTCGGCGATGATCCCGAGCGCGGCGTCGAGGAGGCGCCGCACCTCGGCTGCGTAGTCGGTGCCCCGCTTGGCCAGCGTCTGCGCGGCGATGCGGGCGGCGACCTCGTCTGGAACCGCGTTCTCCAAGACCAGAATCCTATTCGGAGCATCTCGTGAAAGCGGTGCGCGCGGTCGAGGGCGGGGTCGAGGTGGTCGACGTCGACGAGCCGCCCGGCCTGGGCGACGAGGTGATCGAGATGGGCGCCACCAGCGTGTGCGCGTCCGACCTCATGTACATCGAGTTCGGGCTGCGCAAGATCCTCGGCCACGAGCTCGCGGGCGTGCGCTCCGACGGCACCGCCGTCGTGGTCGAGGCGCTGTACGGGTGCGGTGCGTGCGAGCAGTGCCGGCGCGGCACCTACAACCTCTGCCCGACCCACGCCGAGCGGGCGCTGGGCGTGAGCATCGACGGCGGCATGGTCGAGCACTACCGCGCGCCGGCCGAGCGGCTGATCCCGCTGCCGGCCGGGCTCGACGTGCGCGACGCGCCGATCGTCGAGCCTGCGTCGGTGTCCTGGCACGCCCTGCGGCTCGGGGACACCGGACCCGACACGCGCGTCGCGGTGGTCGGCGCGGGCGCGCTCGGGCTGCTCGCGGTGGCCGGCGCCCGCCGCATGGGCGCGACCGACGTCGCCCTCGAGGCGCGCCACCCGCACCAGCGCGCAGCCGGCGAACGTCTCGGCGCGACGGTCGGCGCGGACGGCGCCTACGACGTCGTGATCGAGGCCGCCGGTTCGCCCGAAGGCATGGCGCGGGCCATCGACCTGGTCGGCCCTCGGGGGAAGGTCATCGTGCTCGGCGTGCACGTCGGGACGATGGAGCTGAACTGGATGCCGCTGTTCAACCGCGAGGCGAGCGTCGTCCCGTCACTCGGCTACTGCGCGCACGACGGCAGCCGGGAGATGGAGGACGCCGCCGCGATGCTGGCCGCCGATCCCGACATCGCCCGCACGGTCATCACCCACCGCTTCCCCATCGCCGACGCCGCCGAAGCGTTCCGCACCGCGGCGGACAGATCCTCCGGCGCCATCCGCGTCGTCATCGAACCTTGAAGGTCATACCGGTCGGATTCCGACCGGTATGACCTTCAATCTGCGCGCTGGAGGAGGAGGACGCCCGAGGGGGTGCCGCCGCCGCTGGTGACGACCGCGGTCCGCGCATCGCGCACCTGGCGCTCACCGGCGTCGTGGCGGAGCTGCTGGATCGCCTCGTAGATGAAGCCGTAGCCGTGGGTGCGGCCCTCGGACAGCTGGCCGCCGTGCGGGTTGACCGGCAGCTCGCCGTCGAGCGCGATGCGCCTGCCCTCGTCGAGCCAGTCCTGCGCCTCGCCGAAGCCACAGAAGCCGAGGGCCTCCAGCCACGAGATCGCGTTGAACGAGAAGCCGTCGTAGAGCAGCGCGAGGTCGACGTCGGCCTGCGTGAGCGACGTGCGGGTCCAGAGGTGGGCGGACTGGCCGATCACCTGGGGCTCGTGGGTGATCGTGCCCTGGTCCCACGACACCCGCTCGGTGATCTGGGTGCCGACCGCGTCCACGCGGATCGCCGGCTTGGGCAGGTCGGCGGCGACCGACGCGTCCGACACGATGACGGCGATCGACGCGTCGCACGGCACGTCGCAGTCGTAGAGACCGAACGGCGTGGTGATCGGCCGGGCCGACATGTAGTCGTCCATGGTCATCGGGTCGCGGTAGATCGCGGCCGGGTTGCGACCGGCGTTGGCGCGGTCGTTGAGCGCGATCCACCCGAGCATCCGGCGATCGGCGCCGTAGCGATGCAGGTACTGGTTGGCGATCATGCCGATCCAGTTCGACGCCGACAGCGCCCCGTACGGCGCCCGGAACCCCATCCAGCCGCCCATGCGCGTGCCGCCGCCACCTGCGAGGCCGCCGCGGGCCGACAGCGTCGCGTACGTCGACTCCCACACCGTGCGGAAGCACAGGACGTGGCGACACAACCCGCTCGCCACCGCCAACATCGCAGCCACCACCGACCCGCCCGGTCCGGGCAGGTCGCCACCGCCGTTGTGCCACGTCGGCCGGATGCGCAGCGCCTCCTCGACCGTGGTCACCCCGCCCTCGCTCATGCCCATGGCCGGCGTGCTCGGGTAGGTCGACAGCCCGTCGATGTCCTCGAGCTGCAGGCCGGCGTCGGCGATCGCCTGCAGGCAAGCGTCGACGGTCAGCGACAGCGGATCGACCATCAAGCGGCGACCGAGCCCGGCGCGGCCGACGCCGGAGAGCACCACGCGGTGCTCGAAGCGGTCGTCGCTGACCGGCGGGCGCACCACCGGCCGCTCCGGTTCGGGCACCGGGTTGTCGGCGTCGGGCTCGCCGGTCGGCTCGAAGAGCGGCAGCCACACGTCCTCGTGCTGCTCGAAGCGCACGGCCACGCGCTGGCCGACGTGCACGTCCTCCGGCGGGCAGCCCGTCACGTTCGTGGTGAGTCGGACGTCGGCCTGCTCGTCGAGCGCGACGATCGCGATCGAGTACGGGAGGTCGAGGTCGAAGCCCGGCATCCACGGGTGCGCGTTGACCGTGCACCCGACGACCGTCGCCTGACCCGACACCTCGGTCGGCTCCCATGCGGTGCTGCGGCAGGCCGGGCAGATCGGCGCGGGCGGGTGGACGAGCGTGCCGCAGTCCGTGCAGCCCTGGATGCGGAGCTTGCCGTCGGCGCCGCCGGTCCAGAACCACTCGGTCGAGAGGTTGAGCTCGGGGAGCAGCCTCATGCCGGCCCCAGCTGCGCGACGACCTGCGGAAGCTCGATGCTCGTGCGGATGCCCGGCGCCGCCGCGCACACGACGGGCACTGCGTTGACCGCGCGGTTCGCGGTGTAGCCCGGAGTCGTCGCGCCCATCTGCTCGAGCGTGATGGGGAACGGCAGCTCGACGGCGAGCGGCGCGTCCCCGTCGACCACCACCCGCCAGCCCGTCGGCCGCAGGTCCCACGCCGGGTCGAGCTCGGTCGTGCAGTACCAGTTGGCCCGGAAGACGAGCAGCGGCCGGCCGTCCCGCATCCCCGACACGATCATCCGTTGCGCGGCGACCGTTCCCGCCGGCACCGTGCCGGCCGCGATCTGCAGGTCGCCCGGCGTGACCGCGACCTCGCCGCTCGCCTCCACCGAGTCGAGCGGCAGCCCCAGTGCGTCGGCCAGCACCCGCAGCGACGGTCCGAACGCCTGCGCCCCGTGCTGCCAGCGGCTCTGCTCGAACCGCTCGGGCGCGGAGCCGTACCCCATGATGTCGAACAGCAGGTTCGGCGAGTCGCGCTGCGAGAGGTCCGCGAACTCGTCGATGAGGAGCTGGTCGAGCCGCCGCTGGATCGACGTGAGCACGACCGGCAGCGCCTCGGAGATGAAGCCCGGGCTGCTGCCGGTGCTGTGGATCGACGTGCCACCCTCCCGGCAGGCCGCCTCGACCCGCTCGCGCACCGCCGGATCGAGGCTGGCCGGGTGGTGGAACTCGCCTCGTGTCGTGACGATGTTGGCGCCCGACTCGAGCAGGCGGCACACCTCGTCGAAGTCGCAGCCCTGCGGCATGTAGAGGACGCAGTCGGCACCGAGGCCGATGACGTCGTCGATGCTCGTCGTCGCCTGCACGCCGGTCGGCTCGTCGAGCCCGCACAGCTCGGCCGCGTCCTTGCCGGCCTTGTCCTCCGAGTGGACGTGCAGCCCGACGAGCGTCATGGAGGGGTGCTCGATGACACCGCGCAACGCCTTCGTGCCGATGTTGCCCGTGGCCCACTGGACCACCCGCAGCTGCTCGTCGCTCACCCCTGCGCTACCTCCTGCCCTGCGAGCGAGGCCTTGTAGAGGGTGTTCTCGGCGAGGCGCATGTGGGCCGCGTCGACCAGCTTGCCGTCACGGCCGATCGCGCCGACGCCGTCGGCTTCCGAGGCGCGGTAGATCGCCATCGCCTCCCTGGCCTCGGCCACCTCGTCCGCGGTCGGCGCGAAGACCTCGTTGGCGATGGGCACCTGGCTCGGGTGGATGGCCCACTTGCCGTCGAAACCGAGGAGGCTGGCGTGCACCGCGGAGCGACGGTAGGCGACGGGCTCCTTGTACGCAGGGAACGGCGCGTCGATCGCGTCGATGCCCGCGGCGCGCGCGGCGGTGAGCACCTGCGCACGTGCGTAGTGCCAGAAGTCGCCCGGGTACTCGTCGATCGGGTCGAAGTTGCCGTCCACCCTGGCCCGCAGCGACGCCGAGAGATCCCCGGCGCCGAAGATGATCGCTTCCAGCCGGTCGCTCGACCGGGCGATCTCGGCCGCGTTGGCCAGACCCTCCGCCTCCTCGATCAGCACCTCGAGACCGATCCGCTTGGTCAGGCCGAGCTTCGTCTCGAGCTGGGTGAGCAAGACGTCGAACCACCACACGTCGCGGGCGGTGCGGGCCTTCGGCACGATGATCACGTCGAGCGCGTCGCGCGCGCCCGTAACGATCTCGACGACATCGCCGTGGCACCACTGCGTGTCGAGCCCGTTCACCCGCACGGCCCGGACGACGCGGCCCCAGTCCTGCCCGGTCAGCGCGGCGACCGCGATCGCGCGTGCGGACTCCTTCACGACCGGAGCGCACGCGTCCTCGAGATCGAGGAACACGAGGTCGGCACCCGACTCCGGCGCCTTCGCGCACATCTTCTCGCTGCTCGC